>CANQGN010000006.1 GCA_947623215.1 uncultured Clostridia bacterium | reverse complement strand
GTTGCCGGTGTGCTGGTGCAGCCCGGTAAGGGCGTTAAACAGCGTGCTTTTGCCCACGTTTGGGTTACCAGCCAGCGCCACCGTGGGCAGGGCGGCCGGCGTTTGGGGTTGTTTCATGCTTTCCTTCACCTCGTCGGGGCGGTATCTATGCGGCGCAGCAGGCTTTTGCGCAGGGCAACCGTGGCCCCACGGTTCCAAAAAGCGATGGGGTCGCCGCTCGGCGCGGTGGGCACCCGCCGCACCACCGCCCCCTCGCCAAAACCCAGCGCCAGCAGCGCCCGGCGTTCTTGCTCTTTTACCCGCAGCCGCAAAATGGTGTAGTCGGCGTAGGGTTCGCAGCGGTCCATTGTCATTCTATCTCACGCCCTCATTCATCGGAATCTTTCAAAGTCAGTATATGATAGTTCCTGCGTTTGGGCGCAAAAAACCGCCCCCTGCCAAAACGGCAAGAGGGCGGCGACAGAAAGAAAGGACAAAAGGGAAGGGGGCGGGGCGCTTACTCAATCACCCGAATGCGAATGACCCCGTCAATCGCGCGCAGCTGGTCGGCCAGCCCGGCGGGGGAGTCGTCTAAATCTACCATGGTGTAGGCGTACTCACCCTTGGCCTTGTTGAGCATATTCTCTATGTTGGTGCCGGTGCCGGAAATCGCGGCCGAAATGCTGCTGAGCATACTGGGCACGTTTTTGTGAATAATGCACACGCGGCAGGCGCCCGAGCGGGGGCAAGAAACGGCGGGGAAGTTGACCGAATTGACAATATTGCCATTCTCTAAAAAGTCAATCAGCTCACCGGCCGCCATGCTGGCGCAGTTGTCTTCCGACTCGGGCGTAGAAGCGCCGAGGTGGGGAATGCAAATGGCGCCTTCTACGCCAATCATCTCGTCAGAGGGGAAGTCGGTCACGTAGGCCGCCACCTTGCCGGTAGAAAGGGCTTCGATAACCGCTTCGTCGTTTACCAAGCCACCGCGGGCAAAGTTTAAAATGCGCACGCCGTCTTTCATGTAGGCAATAGACTGGGCGTCTATCATGTTGCGGGTGTCGTCGTTCAGCGGCACGTGCACGGTAATGTAGTCGCACACGGTAAAAATGTCTTTTAAGCTGGTGGCGTGTTTAATGGAGCGAGAAAGGTGCCAGGCGGCGTCTACCGAAAGGTAGGGGTCAAAGCCGTAAACGGTCATGCCCAACGCGCGGGCGGCGTTCGCCACCTCTATGCCAATGGCGCCAAGACCAATCACGCCCAGCGTTTTACCGTGAATCTCCGGCCCCGTAAAGGCGCTTTTGCCTTTTTCTACCAGCTTGCCCACCTGCTCGCCGTTGCCTTTTAAGGTTTTGGCCCAGTCAATGGCGGGTATCACCCGGCGGGAGCTGATGAGCAGCCCGGCCAGCACCAGCTCTTTTACGGCGTTGGCGTTGGCGCCGGGGGTGTTAAACACCACAATGCCCTTTTTGGCGCATTCTTCTACCGGAATATTGTTGACCCCGGCGCCCGCGCGGGCAATGGCCTTTAAATTTTCCGGCATGGCGTAATCGTGCATGGCGGCAGAGCGCACCAGCACGGCGTCCGGATTTTCAACCTCGTCAGACCAGCTGTAGCGGGCGGGGTCAAACCGCTCTAACCCAGAGGGGGAAATTTTGTTAAAGGTTTTAATTTGAAACATCTCAGCCGTTCTCCTTTTCAAAGGCGGCCATAAAGGCCACCAATTTTTCTACGCCCTCTACCGGCATGGCGTTGTAAACAGAGGCGCGCATACCGCCCACCGTGCGGTGGCCCTTCAGGTTTACAAACCCGGCGGCGGCCGCTTCTTTTACAAATTTGGCATCTAATTCCTCGTTGCCGGTTACAAAGGGAATGTTCATCAGCGACCGGCTGTCTTTTTCTACCGTGCCTTTAAAGAGTTTACTATTGTCTAAAAAGTCATACAGCAGCCCGGCCTTTTTCTCGTTGATTTTCTTCATGGCAGGGAGGCCCCCGATTTCGTTTTGAATCCACTCCAGCACCAGCTTGCAAATGTAAATGTTGTAGCAGGGCGGGGTGTTAAACATAGAGCCGTTTTCGGCATGGGTGACGTAGTTTAACATGGTGGGGGTTATGTCGCGGGCGTGGCCCAGCATGTCTTCGCGAACAATCACAATGGTCAGCCCGGCGGGGGCTACGTTTTTCTGCGCCCCGGCATACAGCAGGGCAAAGCGCGAAACGTCAATGGGTTCCGAGAGAATGCAGGACGAAATATCCGCCACCAGCGGCACGTCGCCGGTGTCCGGCAGCTCGGGGTATTTGGTGCCGTAAATGGTGTTGTTCAGGCAAATGTGCACGTAGTCGGCTTCGGGGTCAAAGTCCGCCCGGGTGGTTTTGGGAATATAAGTATAGGTTTTGTCTTGCGACGAAGCGGCCACGCGGGCTGCGCCGTAGCGGGCGGCCTCTTTATACGCCTTGTTGGCCCACTGGCCGGTGATGATGTAGTCGGCCTTGCCGCTGCCGTTCATCAGGTTTAAGGGCACCATGGCAAACTGGGTAGAAGCGCCGCCCTGCAAAAACAGCACCTTGTAATTGTCTGGAATAGCCATAACCGAGCGCAGCAGCGCCTCGGCGGAGTCGATAATCGACTGATACACCTTCGAGCGGTGAGACATTTCCATAACCGACTGGCCGGAACCTTCGTAATCCAGCATTTGGTCGGCGGCTTTTTGTAAAACCGATTCAGCCAGCATGGAAGGGCCGGCGGAAAAATTGTATACGCGAGACATAACGAGTTACCTCCGTTTCAAAAATGTTCCTTTCCATTATAGTCTTTTTGCCACAAAAGTCAAGGGGATTGACACAACATTAACAAAGAAACCGGCAATTTTTCGCGTTTTTTGGGAAAATCTTGTTATTTCTTTAACAAAGTAGCGGCAGCAAGGCCAAAAGCGGGGGAGAGCGGCGGGGTTTCTTTTGCCCTTTTTCTTTATCTTACCAAAAGCGGCGGATTTTTGCTTGACAAGTGAGGCGGAGTATGCTATAATGCTTTAGCACGATAAAGTGTTACTCCGACAAATTGAAGCCATTTTTAAAGAAAGAAGATGCGTAAATTATGAAAAAGTTAGCGCTTGTGCTGGCGGTTGTACTTAGCCTTTGCTGTTTTGCCGCCTGCGGAAAAGAAGCCGCCCCCACGGCGACCGACGGTTCTTCCACCACTGCCGCCTCTGACGTTGCGGCCGTGCAGGCCAAAGGCAAAATGGTGGTTGGCATTACCGACTTTGCCCCCATGGACTACAAAGACGAGGGCAGCGACGAGTGGATTGGTTTTGACGCCGACATGGCCAAAGCCTTTGCCGAAGAGCTGGGGGTAGAAGCCGAGTTTATTGAGATTAACTGGGACAAAAAGTCTATGGAGCTGGAAACCGGCGCCATAGACGTTGTGTGGAACGGCATGACCTATGACGACGAGGTTGCCGCTCAAATGGCCACCGGCACGCCCTACTGCAAAAACGCGCAGGTGGTAGTGGTAAAGGCGGAGAACAACACCGACCTTTCCGGCGGGGTAGACGCGCTGAAGGCTCTCTCGTTTGTAGCTGAAAACGGTTCGGCCGGCGCCAAAGCACTGGAGGCCGAGCAGATTGCCTACACGGCGGTCGATACCCAGGCCAAAGCGCTGATGGAGGTTGCCTCCGGCTCGGCGGACGCCTGCGTGATTGACCTGCTCATGGCCGGGGCCATGGTGGGCGAAGGCACCAGCTACGACAACTTAAAAATTGCCGAGGGCACCGAGCTCACCAGCGAAGAGTACGTAGTGGGCTTCCGCAAGGGCAGCGACATGGTAGAGGCTTTTAACAGCTTTTGGAAAAAGGCTTACGACGCCGGTACCGTAAAAGCGACTGCCGAAAAATACGACGTCGCCCAAAACATTATTCCGCAGTAGCCGTTTCAACAGGTTGCCGACCGGCAAGGCAGAAAGCGCAGGCAGAATTTCTCCGCTTTTTGCCTTGCCGCGGCTTTTGTGAGAAAAAGAGGACGCCATGACCGATTTTTGGAGCGTTACGCTAAAACTGTTAGAAGGGCTGCTTACCACCGGCGAGCTGTTTTTGCTTACCGTATTGTTCGCCGTTCCGCTGGGGCTGCTCATTTGCTTTGGCGCCATGTGCCGGTTTACGCCGCTGCGCATGGTGGTAAAAACCGCCGTGTGGATTGTGCGCGGCTCGCCCTTAATGCTGCAAATTTTAATCGTCTTTTACGGCCCGGGGCTGCTGTTTGGCCTGCCGCTGCTGCCCCGTTTTACCGCGGCGGTTATTACCTTTGTGATTAACTATGCCTGCTATTTTTCCGAGATTTTTCGGGGCGGCATTCAGTCGGTGCCGCGCGGCCAGTACGAGGCGGGGCAGGTGCTGGGGCTTACCCGCGTGCAGACCTTTTTTCACGTGGTGCTGCTGCAGGTGGTCAAGCGCATTGTGCCGCCCATGGGCAACGAGTTGATTACGCTGGTAAAAGACACAGCCTTAGTGCGGGTCATTGCGGTGTATGAGATTATCTGGATGGGTGAATCCTACATCAAAAAAGGCCTAATGTGGCCGCTTTTTTACACGGCGGTGTTTTATTTGGTCGCCAACGGCCTGCTTACGCTGGCGCTCGGCCGGGCGGAAAAGAAGTTAGACTACTTCCGGGCGTAAGGGGGGGTAACCGTGGCATTTTTAGAAGCAACCAACATTCACAAACGCTTTGGCGAAAACGAGGTGCTGCGCGGCGTTGATTTTTCGCTGGAATCGGGCCAGGTGCTCTCTATTATCGGTTCCTCCGGCAGCGGCAAAACCACCCTGTTGCGCTGCATTACCCAGTTAGAGCAGGCAGACGCCGGGCGCATTACCCTAAACGGCCAGCCGGTGTTTGACGCCGCCGAGAGTTTGACCCTGACAAGAGAAGAAAAACGCCGGCGGCAGCTCAACTTTGGGCTGGTGTTTCAAAATTTCAATCTCTTTCCCCAGCACAACGTATTAAATAACGTAACGCTGGCGGTGCGGCTGCAAGCCGGCCGGCAAAAAATGAACCGGCAGCAGCGGGCGGCGGTAAACCGGAGCATAGAAGAAGAAGCCCTGCGGCTGCTGCGCCGGGTGGGGCTGGAAGAAAAAATACACAACTACCCGTGGGAGCTTTCCGGCGGGCAGCAGCAGCGGGTGGCCATTGCCCGGGCGCTGGCCCTAAAGCCGCAGGTGCTGTGTTTTGACGAACCCACCTCTGCCCTTGACCCGGAGCTTACCCGCGAGGTGCTGGCGGTCATAAAAGACCTCGCCACCACCAACATGACCATGATGATTGTAACCCACGAAATGCAGTTTGCCCGCGAGGTTTCGCACCGGGTGCTGTTTATGGACGAGGGGGTCATTTGCCAGCAGGGCACCCCGCAAGAGGTGTTTGACCGGCCGACCCACCCCCGCCTGCAAGCCTTTTTAAACAGTTTTCAAAAATAGGGAACGTAACAAACGCTAAGGCGGTACCACGCGCGTGGTACCGCCTTTTTTGGGGTTGGGAATGGTTATTTCTTTAAAGGAGCTTTTTCTAAAACCATTTTGGGTAAAAAAGCTTTTGCTTCTTCTAACGAGGAGAAGCAATCGAACCAACCTTCGCAATAAATATCGTCTTGCTGCCAGTATACAACGTAGGAGGTTCTGATTGGAGGAACTTGGTTTTGATACGGGTCGTTGTACATTTCAAGGGTTACCCCGTTCACGGTTATGCGGCTGAGGCATTCAGAAAACTGTTTGGCTTCTTCCCAGTCTTCCCGGACGCGACTGGCCGCACAATTGGGGTAGAGCTTTATTTTCAATCCACCTTCGCGCGTGTCTTTATAAAACCAGACCGATGTGCCCCAATAATATTTTTGAAGTTTTATTTCAAGCTGCATTTCTTCCCATACAGCAGCAGAGGGGCGATAATAGTAACCGTTTAACATGGCTTGGGAGGCATTGTCCCAAAGGGCTTGCCACAATTCATTATAATGCTCTGCTGTTCGTTGATATAAAGCATGGTCGTTGCCATAGTCATGGACTGACAAATTATACGGTGTTGCGCCGTTGAGATAGAAATCCTCTAATTCGTCGAATGAAGTAAACATAGGATCATAATTTGCGGAGGGCAATCCCATTGAGGGGTAGCTGTTATCGCTGCTTGTTTCGCTCTGTTTGTTGCCAAAGGGAATATCATCAACCTCCGGGTAAAGCGGCTGCTTGGGGGGGAAGGGGCTTGAATTGGGGCTGGTCTGCGCACTTCCCGTCGGGCGGCCGCTGCCGGAGGCGGCGCCCCCGTTGGGCTTGGCTTGCGAAGCGGGTTTTTCCGGCGTTTTAGAGGATGTTTTGGGCTTGGACGAAGGGGTAGAGGCGGGTTTATCGGCCGCCTTGGACGAAGCGGCGGGGGTGCTCGCAGCTTTTGACGACGTGGCGGAGTCATTTTCATTATCAGCAAAATGACTAGCCGAGTCGGCAGGGGAGGGGGCGGTGGCGGTAACGGCGGGCAGGGAAGGGTCGCCCCCCCAGGCAGAGCGCCGGGCCAGCCCGGCGGCTGTCGCCGCCCCCAGCACCAGCGCCAGGCAAAGGGCGGGCAGCCCGGCTTTTACAAACAGTTGCTTTTGCCGCCGGCGGCGGGCATTGTAAGCGTCGCGCCGCTGCAATACGCTTTGGGTCATTTCTTCAGCAGTCTTCATGGGTTACATTCTCCCGTTCCAGTTCCCGGCGCAGCGCCTGCCGCGCCCGGGTGAGCAAATTTTCTACCTGTCGCCGCGTTTTGTGCAACACGGCCGCAATCTCTGCATTTTTCATCTCTTCAAAGTAGGCAAGGTGCAGCACGGTGGCGTAGCGGGCCGGCAGCCGGGCCAGGCAGCGGTGCACCGCCCGGTCGGTTTCGGTTTTTACCATTGTTTGCTCTAACCCCGCGCCGTAGGGGTCGGCGGCTAAGGCTTCTTCCAGCGGGGCGGGGTGAAGCTTTGCCTTTTTGCGCAGGGCAGCGTTCATTTGGTTGCGGCCAATGGCGTACAGCCAGGTAGTAAAAGAGCAGCGGGCACGAAAGGCCGGTTTGCGGGTAACCAGCTTAAAAAAGGTGTCTTCGGCTATTTCTTCCGCAGCGGCGTAGTTGTGCAGGGTGCTGTTGAGGAATAAAATCAAGCCGTCTTTGTAAGTGGCAATCAACTCGGCAATGGCGCTGTCGTCGCCGTTGCAGTAGCGTTGATAGCTTTCGGCGCCGGCTTCCATGTTCCACTCCTTTCCGGTTTGCGGGGCAGACTGGCCCAGCCGCCCCGTGCACGTGCGAAAAAGCTTTTTCTACTTATTAGACGCGAAAATCGCGAAAAACGCTCAGTAAAATTTAAAAAAATTTTTATTTTTTTTCGCCCGGCGGGGTCAGCCCGCTCAACGGGTTGGCGTTGGCCGCTTTTTGTAGCTGTTCGGCGGCCAGGTGGGTGTAAATCTCGGTGGTACCCAAATTTTCATGCCCCAATATGTCTTTGAGCACCCGCACGTCTACTTCGCCGTGCTGGTACATTAAGGTGGCGGCGGTGTGGCGCAGCTTGTGCACCGAAAGCCCGCGCCCGCCAAGCCCTGCCTTTTGCAGGGTGTTTTGCACCATTTCCTCCACCATGCGGGGGCTGATGCGGCGTTTCAAGCGGCTTAAAAACAGGGCGTTTTTGTCTTTTACGCCGTCGGCCGGGCGCACCCGCAGATAAACGGAAATAGCCGCCGTGCAGGCGGGGTTTAGGTAGACGACGCGCTCTTTGTTGCCTTTGCCCACCAGCCGCAGGGTGTTGTCGTCGCGAATATCGCTAAGGTTAATGCCGCAAAGCTCCGAAAGCCGCATACCGCAGTTTAAAAAGAGGGTGAGAATGCAGTAGTCGCGCTCGCGGTTGGGGCCGTCTACCGCTTGCAGTAGCCGAACGGACTCTTCCAGCGTGCAGTATTTGGGCAGGGTTTTGCCGATTTTGGGGGTCTCTAATTCCTCTAAAGGATTATTTTGCAATAAATGAACTTTGTTGGTTAAGTAGCGGTAAAACACCCGCAGCGAGCAGGCTTTGCGGGCGCGGGTGGCGGCGTGGTTGTCGCGCTCGTCGATACAATAATTCATAAAGGAAAAGGCGTCAGACAGGGTCACCGAAGCGATGAGGGGCAAATCCACCGATTCAATGGAAATTTCGCTAAGGGATTGCTCGTCCAGCGGGTTGCCGCCGCGAACGGCGATGAGATAGCGGAAAAAGGTGCGCAGGTCTTTATAATATTCTGCTACTGTTAAGGACGATTTGCCCTTGACCACCAGCATATAGTTGCAAAAGTCGCGCAGAATCGGCGCGGTGGTGCGCAGTTCTTCGGATAAAGCGCTCATACCCTCTCCCCCTAATTGCGGAAAATATTGATTTTCTTCAATTGCTATGCAAAAATTCCGGGCGATATACAATATACAAGAACCATACAATCGGCCGCCCCCTGCCGGGTTTGGACTGAACAAATGAATGCTGCGGCATTGCCGCCGCTTGGCGGCTTTTTGAAAACCCAACCCGCTTGCGTGGTACCAGTTGTTCGCTTATGCCTTGCTTTGGGAATCGCTTTCGTCAGCCCGCCCTGCCGCTTTGCTGCTTCTCTTGGTTTGTCTGGCTTCCGCTTGGCGGCAGGAAAAGAAAGAACCATAAAAACCGCAATCGGCGGGTTGCCGGGTGTTTGCAGGGTTGCATGGTTAGCATGGCAGCAGGGCTTTGCCGCCCGGCGGGGTTTCCCTTGCCTGCCCGGTTGGTCTGCTTGCTATTTTTCTAATTCTATTGTACCGCGTTTGTGCCCCGCCGTCAAGAGTTTTTGCGCAATTGGCGCAAAGTTTTCTGCAATTGCTGCCTCTGTGTTCCGTCGCTTCTTTTTCCAACCACAAAAAACCGCCCTTTTTTGGCAATCAAAAAGGCGGTTTTGGTATTTGGGGGAATTTTCCCGGGAAATGCGGGGTTTATATGGCTTTTATTCTTCTTGCTGCAAGGCTTCCAGCCGTTCGGCGGCCTCTGCCCAGCGCTCGGTGGCGTCGTTCGCCTCTCGCTCTCGTTCTTCCAGCGCCCGGGTCAATTCCAGCAAGCGGGCATAGTCTGCCGCCGCTTCTTCGCCGTTGATTCGCGCTTTCAGCTCGGTTATGGCGGCCTCTAACTCGTTTAAGGTCGCCTCCCACCGCGCTACTTCGCTTTTCACCCGCCGCAGCTCCCGGCTGTGGGCCAGCCGCTTGTGGTAGTCTGCTCCCCCCTGCCCCATGGCCGGTTTTTCGGCGGGGGGTTCGTTTATCGCGGCGGGGGCGGGTTCTTCTGCCGGCGGGGCGGTTAACCCGGCGGGGGTCAGCCGCAGCACGCGGGTGGCCAGCTTGTGTATAAAGTACCGGTCGTGCGAGACCATAAGCAGCGTGCCGGTATAGCCCGCCAGCGCGGCCTCTAAGGCCTCGCGGGAGGGAATGTCTAAATGGTTGGTGGGTTCGTCTAACAGCAGCAGATTATGCCCCGCCAGCATGGTTTTGCACAGCGCCAGCCGGGCCCGCTCTCCCCCGCTGCACAGCCCCACCGGGCGGTCGACCGCGTCGCCGGTAAACAAAAAGGCGGCCAGCGCCCCCCGCACGCGGGTGAGCGGCAGTTTGGGGTAGGTATCCCACACCTCTTGCAGTACGGTTTTAGCGGGGTTTAAGTCCCGCCCCGTTTGGTCGTAATACCCCACGCTTACCCCGGGGCCGAAATACACGCTGCCCTCGCCCTTTAGCTGCCCCAGCAGCTGGCGCAGCAGGGTGGTTTTGCCGCAGCCGTTTGGCCCGGTTAAAAACACCCGCTCGCCCCGCCGCAGCAGCAGCGATACCCCACTGTAGAGCGGCGCACCGTCGCCAAAGGCAATGGAAATGCCCTCTGCCCGCAGCACTTCGCCCGGGCCGGGCAAGGCGGGGATAAAGGCAAAGCGAGGGGCGCGCCCCTCTGCCACCGGTTTTTGCAGCTGCTCTGTTCGCCGGTCAATTTCTTTTTGCTTGTTTTCGGCGCGTTTGACCGATTTTTCGCGGTTCCATTGCCGCAGCTGGGCGGCGGAGGCCTCCAGTCGCTCTATCTCTTGCCTCTGTTTTTGGTAGTGCTTTTCTTCCGCCGCCTGCCGCTGGGCCTTTAGGGCGGCGTAGGCGGTGTAGTTGCCTTTTGCCGCGGTAAGCCCGCCGTGGCTAAGCTCGGCCGTGCGGTTGGTTACGGCGTCTAAAAAAGCGCGGTCGTGCGAGACCACCACAAAGGCTGGCTTTGCGGTACGCAGCGTTTCTTCCAGCCAGGCGGTGGCGGCAAGGTCTAAATGGTTGGTGGGTTCGTCCAGCAGCAACAAATCCGCCGGGGCGACCAACAGCCGCGCCAGCGCTAATTTAGAGCGCTGCCCGCCGCTGAGCGAACAAAGCGGCAGCGCCTTTTGCTGCTCGGTAAAGCCAAGGCCGGTAAGCGCCGCCTCGCACCGGCTGCGGAATGTGGGGCCGTCTTCTCGCCCCCAGTGCTCAAGCAGCGCCTGCTGGCGGGCGAGCAGCTCTTCGCCGGGCGAGGCTTCCAGCGCACGGCGGGTTTCTTCCAGCTCCCGCTCTAAGGCAACCAGCGGCGCAAAGGCCGCCAGCATAAACTCGCGCATGGTTTGGTCGGCGGCCTCCGGCACGTGCTGGCGCATGGTGGCCAGCCGCAGCCCGGCGGCTTTTACCACCCGCCCTTCGTCTGGCGGCTCTTCGCCCGCCAGCAAGCGAAACAGGGTGGTTTTGCCCACCCCGTTGGCGCCGATAAGGCCGATTTTATCGCCTGATTCTACCCGCAGGGTTAACCCGTTAAAGAGCGTGCGGCTGCCAAAGGATTTGGCCAGCCGGTCGCAAAACAGCAATTGCATGGCGTTACTGAATGGTTAAATCTTCTAAACTGCGGAAGCGGTAGTTGCCGTTTTTGAGCACCTCTGAGTGCGAAAGCGCCCGGCCTACGCCTTTTATTACGCAGTTTAAGGGGTCTTCTACCCGGTTGACCTGCAATTTTAAGCGAGAAGAAAGCAGCTCCGGCATACCGTAGGTAAGCGACCCGCCGCCGGTTAAAATAAGGCCGTCGCGGGCGGTGTCTGCCACCATTTCGGGGGCGGTTTGCTCAAATACCCGGCTAATGGAGCGCAAAATTTCCTCTGCCGTTACACTCATTACCTGCAGCAGCTGGCGGGTGTTAATCTCTACGCTTTGGGGCAGCCCGGTAAACACGTTAATGCCGCTTACCGTCATGCCAAGCTCCAGCGGGCGCTCTACCACGCAGCCGATGGTTTTTTTCAGCCGCTCGGCGGTGAGCAGACCAATGGCCAGGTTATACTCTCGCCGCACAAAGCGGACGATTTCTTCATCAAACGCGCCGCTGCCAACGGGCAGCGACTCGCACCGGGCCAGGCCCCCCATAGAGAGCACGGCAATGTCGGTTGTGCCTTTGCCAATGTCTACCACCGTTACGCCGCGGGGGGTAGAAAAGTCTACCTCTAACCCAATGGCGGCGGCCAGCGGCGCCTCAATTAAGCATACGTTGCGGGCGCCGGCGCTTTCTAACGCGTCTACTACCGAGCGCTGCTTGACCGCCGTAATGTTGCCGGGAATGGCCACAATGGTGCGGGGGCGAATGAGCTTTTTGCGGCTTACCTGCTCAAAGCAATGGCGCAGCAGCAATTGCGCGGCCTCAAAGTCGGCAATTACCCCGTTTTGCACGGGGCAAACGGCCGTTACCCGGTCAGAGGTGCGGCCAATCATGCGATAGGCCTTGGCGCCGCAGGCGCGGGGCTCGCCGGTGTCGGTATCTATGGCGATAACCGAAGGCTCCGACAACACCACGCTGCGCCCCATAAACACCCGGGTGCAGTCGGTGCCAAAATCAATTCCTAAATCCGTTCTCATGCTTTTTTCAAACGTCCTTTATGCTTCGGTCGGTTCGGCCACCGCCAGCAGGCAGACCGAATCCCACATTTGCGGAATTTGCACCGTAACACCGTCTAACAGCGCCTTACCGGTATACCGGCCATACGGGCGGTCGTTGCACCACACGGTGTAGGTTTTGTCTGGTGAGACCCCGCAAAAGCGCAGCGGAAAATCGGGGTCGGTAACCGCCCCCAGGGTAAAGCCGGCCACCATGGCGGTAGACCCGTCCGGCGAGCTGATTTCCAGCACGCCGCGCGCGCCCGGTTCTTCCAGCCGAACCAGCGGCGTGTGGTGCCACACCTTGCAGGTGGGCAGCATGGGGCGAATATATTGTTTATAATGTTGAATCATGGCGTCGGCGCGGCGGCAAAATTCCGGGTCGTCCATTAAAATGGGAATCAGCGGAATGCCAAACCGCGCGGCGTTGAGCTTAAAGTAGTCGCAGCCGTACACCTGCGCCCCCATGCCGTTTATCAGCTTTACGCAGTATTCCACCGGCAGCATCATAGAAGTGCCGTTGATAATGCGCATCGAGTGGGGCGCGCGGTTTTGGTCGGATATCCAGGTGTTAGAGAGCATGGGCATTAGCCCCAAATCTACCCGGCAGCCGCCGCCCGAGCAGTTTTGAAAAATCACGTTGGGGTAGCGCTCGCGCAGGCGGTTTAAAATATCGTAGAGCACCTTGTGATAGCGAAAATCGCAGCATTCGCTCATGCCGAACCGCTCGGCGTATGCTTCTACCGGAAAAGCGCCGGAATCCAGCCGGAAGAAGTCCAGCTGGTAGCGCTCTATCACGTAGCAAATAGACTCATACAGCCAGCGGGCGGTGGCGGGGTCGGTCAGGTCGGTCATATACGAGCAGGGGCCGTCTGGGATCGGCTGGCCGTTTTGGGCGGTGAGCACTTTCAGCTGGCCGCTCGCCAGCACCTCGGTGTCAAAGCCCAGCTTTTCGGGGTCCATCCACAAGCCGAACAAAATGCCCTTTTTGTGGGCGGCTTCGCGAAAATCGTCCAGCGTAGAGTCGCCGTAGGTGTCTACCTCCCGTCGCCAGTCGCCGGTGTAGGCCGGCCAACGGTCCAGCTCGCCGGTTTTGGGAATGTACCACCCGGCGTCGATATAAAAGATTTCGGCGCCAAAGCGCTCGGCAATGTCTAAGGTGTGCCAAACGTCTGCTTCTGTTTTGGTCATGGTGCTGCACTCTACCATGGTGCACTTGCCGTAGCGCCGCACGTGGGTGTGGCTTGCCTGAATGGCCTCGTCTAAGCTGCCCTCTACCAGCGTTACGTGGGCGGCGGGGGTGGTAATGCTCTCGCCCGGGGCGAGCACGTAAAGCGGCTGCCCCACGCCTACGGCAAGTGAAAACGACAGGTTGTTGTAGGCGGGCACGTCTACCACCAAATTATCAAAATTCATTTCAAACCCGCCGGTAAAACCAAGGTGCATGACGGCGTAGCGACCGGCCCGCACGTCTTCTGCAATGGCAAAGGGGGTTAAATACCGCTCGGCATACCGCCGCAGGGCGTAAGAGTAGGTGCCGCCCACCATGGGCTGCCAGCGAAAGTCGCCCTCTTGCCCCGGCGTGCCGTTGCACATAACCCCTACGCGGTAGGCGGGCACGCCGTACTCGCCCCGCTCGCCCGCAAACAGCCCGCCAGAGAGCACCTGCAAAGAGGTAAGCGGCAGCGGGTCGTTGCTCGTGTTGGTAATTGTTAAATACCGCTGCAAGCTGCGGGAGGCGCCGCCGGGGTGTTCCGGCGGGTCAAGCAGGGTGTGCACCGCAAGGGTAAGGGGCTGGCGGGTAGAGCGCAGCGGCAGCACTGTGTGCTCGTCGCCGTTCGGCTCGGTAAAACGGGTAAGCTCGCCCGCCTGTTCCAACGAACCGGTAAGGTCTTGCCCGTTTGCCACCACCGTAAAGGCGTACTGATGAATTTGGCGGTCAGTGCAAAAGTCCTCTCCCCCGCCCCAGCCGAGCGAGAGCAGGCAGCCCTCTGCCAGTTCTTCGCGATATAACGAACCATATTGAATTTTCATGGCGTTGTCTCCTTTTATGCAAACAGAATGGGAAGTTCCACACCAATATTATACATGATTCCCCCTGTTTGTCAACGCACAAAATCCCCGCCGCCGGGCATTTTTAGCCGGGCGGCCACCCCCTGAGTATCGCCGATAGCCGGTCGCGGGCACGCGTAGACTGTTCGTCCCCCTTGAGTAAGCTGCCGTAGTGGTAAACCGCCACCCCCGCCGCGCCGTTCTCTTGCAGCGCCAGCGCCGCCTGCCGCTCTAATACGTCGGTGGCCGTTACCCACTCGCGGCTGCCGGCGTCTTCTTCCCCGAGCTTATAAGAGGCAAGGCCGATAACCAGCGGCACCGCCGGGCAGGCAGCTTTCCATTCGCTAAGCAGCGCGTCAAACCGCATGTCCGCCTGCGGGTAAGAAAAACCAAAGTAAAGCTGGGGGCAAAGGTAATCTACCACGCCGGAGGCCGCCCAGGCGGCGGGGTCGGCAAAGAGCTCCTCTTTGCCCTGCCGCAAGCTCGCCGCCGGGCTGACCCCAAACACCACGCCGGGGGTGCGGCGGGTGAGCTGAAAGGTGGCGGTAATGAGGGTATTCACCTGCGCCCGGCGAAAGTCTGCCAGCGGCAAGGGAGAAGCCGCCTTTTCACAGTATGCGCGGTAAAGGGGCGCGTCAAACGATTCGTCGGTGGTCGGGTAAAAATAATCGTCAAATTGCAAGCCGTCTACCGCGTAGCGCTCCAAAAGCTCCCGCAGGCCGTTTAAAATCACCCGCTGGGCCGCCGGGCTTGCCGGGTTGGCGTATAGCCCGCCCGCCGACGCTGCCACGTCGTTTTCGCCCTTGTTTACCAGTTCGGCCGCCGGGCTGCCGGGGGGCAGAGGGTCGGCTCCATCGCCCGCAATGCGGTAGGGGTTTACCCAGGCGTGCAGGGCAACGCCCCGCCGGTGGGCTTTTTCTAACAAGATAGCCAGCGGGTCGTAGGGCACCCCCGCGCCGTCGTTTACTTCTGCCGCCCAGGGGAATAGGTCAGAGGGGTAAAAACTGTCCCAATGGGCGCGAACGTGCAAAAAGAGGGTGTTAAAGCCGAGAGAAGCGAGATTTTCTACCACTTCGTCGGCGGCGGCAGAAAAGGCCGCCTCGTCTTTGCCGGAGATAAGCTCGCCAAACTCGATATAATTCAGCCAGACGGCCTTGATACCCGCAACCGCCCGCCGGGCGTTGGCGGCGGTGGGGGTGGCGGCGTCCTCTGTTTTTGGGGCCTCCCCCTTGGGGGCCAGCAGGCAAAGGGCGGTGCAGGCGGCAAGTAGGGCCGCAAGCAGGCCCACCGCCCACCGGCGGGGATGATGAAGGGTCATTTCAGCGCCTCCCTTTTTGGGGTTACTCTTTTTTATGTATATGTTTTAATCGTTCATTTTTGCATGTTATAGGCTTCTGCGCGGCGTAATGATGAAATGATGTTGCGACGTTTGCCCTACCATGTGCCGATAGGCACACATCACCCGAAAAAGGCGATTGCAACCGCAATCGCCTTTTTCTTGAAAGCTCACTACAAAGCAGTCAGGAACGAATCGGTGCTTGGTTTGAAAATCATCATTTGAATTTCTCTAAAACCGCAGCATAAGAATCGGCTTTCAATAACGCAGCGCGCCTGCCCCCGATTGCATCCGTGCGCTCCTTCAACATAAAGTCAAAGAGGCTTTCCCCTGCATCCGCCGAAAAGGAGTCAAGCGCCTGATACAAAGCCTTGTTATTCTTTCCGGCTTGTTCCAGCTTTTTTGCTGCGTACAGGTGTTTCTCCATTACGGCTGCAACGTCCTCGGCTGTTCCTCCGCGATAGCAAAGGTCGTTTTCCATTCTTCCGAGAAATTGCATGGCAATCACAAGGAAAAAGACGTCTTTTGTTTGCTCAAACGCATTAAGCATAAGGTCGCCATAGCGCAGTGCGCAAGCGGTTTTTTCTTCCATAGAAAGTGCAGGATCAAAGAATACGGTTTTGCCGAGTTTATCTGCTGCGAAAGCAGCCAGCTGATACAGATTCTTTTGTAAAAGAAAATAGTATTCGCCTGTATTCTTTGCAAACAGCTGCTCTGCCTTTTGCGCCCCGGTATTATACCAGTCGGTAAACTTGATTTGATAAATCTCCAACGCTTCGTCCGTTTTTCCCTCTGCGTGGAGAATTTTTGCACGCATATTCCAAGCTCCGAGGCGGAGATTTTCCTCTGTGCACCCCTCGATGATTTTTTTACAAATAGCAAGAAATTCATCCTTGTGTGCAATCAAAAGGGCGGGGTCGTTGTCTGCCAAGTCTCCTGCGACGTCCCACATATAGTAGTGCATAATGCGGTAATCGCTTGGATGCTCGTGATACGCCTTTGCGATAATTTCATGCCCCTTGCCGTCGTTTAAGTGCTTTTTGTAAAGGGCAATCATCTCGTCAATCTCGGCTTGTATCTTTTCCTGATTGTACCCCATAAGCTCATCCAGCGTTACGCCGAAGTAGTAGGCCAGGGGCTGTAGTATCTTCAATGCTGTATTCCTCTCTGTCATCCAAAATGTTATGTAAAAATTCTAATGCCGTTTGCTTCTTCTAAGGCGACAATTATACGAATATAGATGATAGATTCGAAATTCTGAACTGACCAAGCCGCCTCGAATTGATGTTATCCGCAAAATCTAAACCGTATTCGATTATGGGCTTTATCCATTTCCTGGATAAAATGATTGAGAAATATTTTCATCAATTAACATCTTTCGAAAATCAATAAACTTGTAAATACTTTCCAATTCATCTTTACTAGGATCAATAATTCTGATAAAAGGATTGTTCTCACATATAATTCGTTTTTGTGTAAATATAGTCCTAGGATTTTTTTTCGTTTCGCAATCCGATTTGCAATTTATGCATTTTTTGGCAATATTTTTCAGCAAAAATTTCTTGAGTTCTTCCACGTACAAATCATTCTCAATACTATTTATAATTCGTTCATATGATACAGTGTCAAAAGGAGCCATACCAATGTTAACCTTAAACTGATTTTTACCTATTAAGTCAGAAATATAAACAATTTTCCCTTTATATTTATATTCGACTCTAAAATAATAATTACACTTTTGCGGCTTAATCTTACATCCAAGACAATATTGATGGATTTGTTCTGCTATTTCACGTCTTTCATCATTTAAAAGCTCATGTAAATCTTCATAAGTGCGTTTATAATTAGACAGGGCACGAAAATCACAGTGCCAAAAAAAATGATTGCGATTTACTTTATAATTTGCATATGCAGCTTCGTATACTTTATTAGCTGCAATAAACATACCTGGATACCGATTATTGAGTATAATCATGATATTGTTTCTTTTTTCAAAAACAAAGCCATGCTTATTTAGTGTGTCTAGACATTTGGAATTATAGTTTGCAATGTGTTTTTCAAATAAATCAATAGGCATTTCATAGTGATCATTTTCTAAATTCTGAAATCCACTAATTAACCTCAAATAAAATTTCACATTATTAGGATCATTTCCAAAATCAAAGGATTGGGGATTTACATACATATCGGTAAGGAAAGCCTGATTAAAATCATATAAATCTTTACATGCAGAGATATACTCATCAGGTATATAAGGTAACGATTTTTCGAACGGTACCAAACGGGTACCTAACTTCCATATTTCTTCTTGAAAACAATTTTCAAATTCAGTCTGGTTTTTATCAAATATCACAATAGCACTCGCCCTCTCTATTATTTTACCATAACAATCAAACGCCTCGCAGATATCTAAAAAAACCCTGTCCAATAAAAGTTGATTTTTCCCTTCTTGCAAGGCAAAAAGATGAGCCTCCGCATCCGCCCCCAACTACAGCGGTTTCCTACATTTCAAGGAAAAACGAACTGCTTTAAAAGCTTTGATGAGGCAAGTTTATATTCAATCTTTATTGGACAGAGCCTATTTATGAAATGAAATCAATTCAGTTCTGATAAAATATGAATAGCATCATTGGTGGCTGATAATATCTGCAAATCGCACTCTTTTATCGATTCCAAGGTCTGAACAGCCAGACTGCACAATCCAAAATCATCTTGATCGCCATTCCATTTATTCCAATCAATACGATTACTAAGCGCCGAGCCTTGCCAACCACGTGTATGGATGATATCAGTTGCGGAGCCAACGCCATTCACGACGGATAAGAAAGATTGTAGGTGTTCAACATCCAACCCTAGCGTTTGTAAAAGGGAAGTATCTGCAAAAGCTTGTTGAAACTCATGACAGTTGAATGTGTAATTCATAGTATCTCCCAATATTTGGAAGCGTTTTTTGACTTCATCAATATCAGCCTGGCCAAGTTTTTCATTAATATAATCAAACTTTTGAATATATTCATCCCATAATTTTTCAGATAAATTGTATTCCATAACTTTTTTAATATTATTCAGAACATCTATAAAAGTATATTTCGGTTTTATTTTCTCACCGAACACATATAGATTAGCAATATCATCATAAACAGGATCGCAATCTGGAGGATTATTCGCCGTTGAAAAATCTGGACATAAAAGAGCATCTCCGTCATAACCTGTGATTACACGAAAACTACCATGATCAGTATTTTTCATTCTAGCCATAACAGGTTTTCCAGCATCAATAGAAGCATAAATATGTTTTTTAAAATCAGAAGTGAGCTTTGAGTAACTATAACCAGAAAAACCGATTGTATAATCAATTACTTCGTCCGTATCTTTTTCCAACAAATTTTCTCTCTGCATTTTTGTACATGTGTTAATATCAATGGACCAGGGGTTGCCCTCTGTGACTCCCTCCCAGCGATGACGCAAAACTGTGCCGCCACGTAAAGTTTTCCAAAAATAGCATAATCTTTCCTGCTTGACATTTACGCGGCCATCATTGATGTTTTCTAGATAGAGGTATACACTTGCAAAACAGTTGTAAAAATCCAAATCACTCCATTGGAAAAAAGGAAACTTAAACTCTAATGCTTTTTTCATTGATTACACCCTTTCTTTTCAGCACCCAAGCCGAATATAAAGTCTACGGATTGATGGTTTACATCAGATCCTGACTATATATTAACACAATGCTCAAATAATTGCAATAATATATAAAAAATTTTCCAGTTATTTTACCAACTTATTTCACAACTTGATATTCTGATTTAATCTTTTTAAAAAAGAAAATGTTGCATCCGGAACTAATTTTTCTAATTCTTTAAAATTTCTATGGTTAAATAATTGTCGTACTTTTGAATCTTAACTTCCAACGTTTTTACGACTCAAATACAGAATTCCTGATCATCGCAATCAACGCTTGTTCAATGGCTTGATCAGGGATTCTTTTAGTAGAAGAGAAATTCATCCAAGTCTTGTAGTGCTGCTTTTAACTCCGGCTCTTTCTCTCGAGATATGTAGCGTTCAAGCTGAATCCCTTCCCATTCTTCCGGCTCACATTCCATTGTGTATGACAGTTCAACTAAGTCCCATACTCCACAAGTGTTCGTTCCTTTCTGATGGAATAAAAAAGGAGCCGACCGTTTGAATCAAACGATTGGCTCTGAAAAACGAAAAGCAGGCGGGTTTTCACCTGCCTGCTAATCTTGACTTTTGCGGTATTCAGTTGTTCACGGGGGTTCGAGTCTTCCCACAAAGGGAAAATCGCCTTTTTTCATCTACGATTTTGGTTCTCGAAAAATCGCCCCATAAGATGCCGAAAAGCCCGATAAAATCGGGCTTTTCGGGGACAATATCTTTTTTATTGTCTCTTGATGGTGGAGACGAGGGGGCTCGAACCCATGACCTCTCGGATGTGAACCGAACGCTCTAACCAACTGAGCTACGCCTCCGGATTCAATTGTAAGGCCGGCGAAGGATCAGCATAGCCGGGCAAAACCCCAGCTACGCTGATATGGTCCGAGTGACAGGACTTGAACCTGCGGCCTCTTGACCCCCAGTCAAGCGCGCTACCAACTGCGCCACACCCGGATACCGTTCCCTCAAAAGCCGGTGAAGCTACTATAGCACACATCCGGCGAAAAATCAAGTGCGAATTGCAAAAAAGTCACATTTTTTTTGAAGCCATGCGGCGGAGGATGCGCACGTCTCGCCCCACAAAGCGCAGGGTGCGGTAACAACCGAAAATGCGGGAGGCCAACCGCTCGCCGTAGCGTTTTTCCAGCTCGCGGGGGGTCAGGTTGGCGTTGATAACGGTGGGCAGGCGGCGAAGAATGCGGCCGTTGAGCACGGTATAAAGGGACGAGAGCGCCACCGGCGACAAATACTCGGTGCCGAGGTCGTCTAATATTAACAGCTCGCAGGTTAAGTAGCTTTCGCTGAGCGATTCGTCCGTGTGGCCGAAATGCTCTTTTTCCAGCTCGTCTATCATGCTTTGGCTGGGGCAGTAAATCACAAAGCGACCGGCGGCGGCCACCGCCCGGGCAATGGCAAACGAAAGGTGGGTTTTGCCCAGCCCCGTGCCGCCGAGCAGGTACAGATTGTCTGCCCCCTCGCCGAATTCCTCCGCATAGCGGCGGCAGGCGGTGAGCACCTGCTGCATTTGGGCTTTTTCTTCTTTGCTTTCGTAAACGTCGAGCGAAAAATTGTCAAAGGTAAACTGCCCGGCCGGCAGCTGCTCGCACAGCTGGCGCAGCATGGCGCGGTTTTCTATGGTTTGCACGCAGCGGCAGACCGCGCCGTTTACTTGGCCGGTATCGTCGCACAGGGTGCAACTAAAGCGGGGGCGCAGGTCTTCTTCTGTATAGCCCGCGCGGCGGAGCGTTTCGGCCCGCTTTTTTTGCAGGACCTCCCGGCGGGCGGCAACGTCTTCTCCCCCGCGGCCGGTCGCGGCGGCAACCAGCTTTTCGCGCGAAAGGGCAATGAGCGAGTGCTCTATATGGGCAAAATCCGGATTTTCTAAAAGCAGCTTTTCGCGCGTTTGGTCGGCGGCGGCCAGGGCGGCGTGGCGGCGGCGGTGTACCAGTTCTATTGCCTCTGCCCGGCATTCGGCTTTGGTTTTCACGGCGCCCGTCTCCCCCTTTCGTGTGTTCTTGCTTGCTTTACTGCTCCATTACGTAGCGTTCCAGTTCGTCTATGTCATACGAGCGGGCGGCCGAGGCGGCGGGCAGCTTTTGCTTGTTGCGCTCGGCGGCTTTGGCCTCGCCCTGCTTTGCTTCTTCTACCGTGCGAAATCCGGCGTTGTGCCAGCCCTCCAGCACCTTGTTAATATAGGCGAACCCCACCTTGCCGGTGCGGTTGACGCATTCGTCGTAGGCCGCCTTCAGCATGGCGGTAGAAAAGCGCCATTCGCGCAGCCAGCGGGCGGCGTAAAGCTCTTCTTTGCGAGAGGGCTTGCGTTTGTCTAACCCAAATACCCGGCAAAGGGTGTGCCAGTCGGTGCGGCTTTGCTCTAACTCCGTTAAGTGGCGTTCCGCCTTTTCTACGGTGTCAATTTGCTCTTTAAACCACTGCACGGCAATGCTCTCGATGGTGCGAATGTTGCAGCGCGAAAGCGAGGCCGCGTAGCCGATGACCATCACCAAAATGGCGGGCGAAATGCCGTAAGTATCCATGAGCCACACCAGCGTGGAAGATTCCGAAAACGTAAGCGTGCGGCCAAACTTGGCCTGCGCCTCGCACAGCAGCCACGAGACCTCTGGCGATTCCGCCCCCCGGCGGGCAACCTCTGCCCGGGTGGGCTTTTGGGGCGGCGGGGGCGGCGCGGGGGCAACCGCAGCCGCCGGGGCGGGCTGCACCGGTTTTGCCGGGGCAGCGGCAGGTTCGGCCGCCTCGGTTTCGGCGGCGTCATTCGTCTTTTCGTTCAGCCAGCCGCTCGCCACCCAGTATTGCAGGGCGTCGGCTACGTCTGCCTTGTCTGCCCCAAGGGCGCGGGCGGGGTCAGCCGGGTCGTCGCACACGCCGTCGTTACTCAGCACCCACAGCAGCACCTTTAATTGCAGCGCACCCGCCAGGCGAATGTGGT
>CANQGN010000005.1 GCA_947623215.1 uncultured Clostridia bacterium | reverse complement strand
GCCATTAGCTCAGTTGGTTAGAGCAACCGGCTCATAACCGGTCGGTCCGGGGTTCAAGTCCCTGATGGCCCACCATATTTCCCGGGCGAGGGCGCGCGCTGCAGGCAAATACAGGGGTGTAGCTCAGTTGGTAGAGCAGCGGTCTCCAAAACCGCGTGCCGGGGGTTCGAGTCCCTCCACCCCTGCCAAAACCGTCCCTGCCGCTTTTGCGGCGGGGACGGTTTTTGTTGTGCGTAAAGGCCAAACCCACGGCACGCGCGTGCTGGGAACCGAGCGCGACCGCCGCCGGGGGCGGAAACAGGGAGCGCGCAGGGTTGTGCCGCAACACGATGAAACGAGCCGCCGTAAGTGCGGCGAAGTTGAACCGATGTTGCAAACGGGCACCAGCCGCAAAAACCAGATGGCCAAGGCGGTGCAGCGCCAAAATGCGCTCGGCGGCGTTGGCGCAGCGGTCGAAAAAGCCGAGGATCAGTGCCGGAGGCACCCGACGGCTTTTTCGGGCACCGCAAGTGGGGTTGCAAAGCAACTTCGAGTCCCTCCACCCCTGCCAGAAAAAGGCGATTGCGAAAGCAATCGCCTTTTTCCATGATGTTTGCCCTGCCGGGCAAATGATGTTGCCTTCGGCAATGATGTTGGCTTCGCCAATGATGTGTGCCTATCGGCACATAAAGGGGCAAACGTCGCATCATTGCGACCGCAGGGAGCAACTTCATTTCGCCGACAGGCGAAACTTCATACCACCGCAGGCGGCGCATCATTGAAAATAAACCATCACCGCGACCGCCGCCGATGCGGATTAAAAAACCAACGGGGCCCCCGCAAAACGAAGTTTTGTGGGGAAAAGGAGCCGCAACAGAGCGGGTGAGCTTTTGCCGCCTGCGGCAAAACGAACGAAGCGGAGTTTGCGGCGACGTGGGTTGTGCCGCAACACAGCGAACCAAGCCGCCTTTAGCGCGGCGAAGTTGAACCGATGTTGCAAACGGAACCGAGCGCGACCGCCGCCGGGGGCGGAAACAGGGAGCGCGCAGGGTTGTGCAGCAACACGGTGAAACAAGCCGCCGCAAGTGCGGCGAAGTTGAACCGATGTTGCAAACGGAACCGAGCGCGACCGCCGCCAGGGGCGGAAACAGGGAGCGTGCAGGGTTGTGCAGCAACACAGCGAACTAAGCCGCCTTTAGCGCGGCGCAGGTGAGCTGATGTTGCAAACGAGCACCAGCTGCAAAAACCAGATGACCAAGGCCCTTCATCATTGAACATTCCCTTTTTCCTTACCGGCCGCGCGCGTTCAGCTCCCGCTGCCAATAAGCGAAAGGCCTCCGTTTTGCAAAACGGAGGCCTTTTTCGTTCGAGTACGGGTTGTGCAGCGCAATCAAAGAATCGGCTGAATATCCAGCAATTCATCAAAGGTCGTTTTCAAAATCTTCCGAAAACAAATCAGCTCATCCGGATAACAATGGCGCTGGCCGACCTCGATTTTCGCAATCGCGCTGCGCGTTAAGTCGCACCCCTCCGTCTGCAAGCGTGCGGAAAGCATTTCCTGGGTCAGGTGCGCTTGCTCGCGCAGGCGCCGAATATTGGCGCCGATTTGTTTTTCAATGGGCCGATTCATAGGCAAGACCTTTCTGCCGCTTTTTGCCGCAAGAGAGAAAAAGTACTTGACTTTATTATAAATTTATGGTACTTTTATTTTGCACCTATATAAGTGCAATCGCGGAAGAAAAAAATGGAAAACGAAGCATGGATTTTCAGCGGAGCGTGCGAGCTTTTCGCGCCATGTGCGAAAAGGAGCGAAGGGGTTGCAAATCCTGCCAGAAAAGGCGATTGCGGTTGCGATCGCCTTTTTCCATGCTCTTTCCCCCGCCGGACAAAGGCGACAATCGGCAACCTCGCTGCGGGGCGGGCGACAACGAAAAAACACCGGCGGCTTTTAGGAAAAACAGGGCATATTTTTCCTTAAAACTATGCTGGCAGCATAAGACTTTTTCTGCATTTTTTGGTATCATAAAAGCGGGTGTACCCGAAGAACCAAGAAGTCGGTCGCTCTATGTCGAATCTGCTTTTTCAAAAAACCCGGTGCATCTGCGTTTTGAGCGCCATTTTCGGCTCATCGTCTATATAACCAAAAACGGTAACACAGCAGCCCGATTCTCCTCCATTCGTTAGGGCGTGTGTTGCTGCGATAAAATGAAGGAGGATTTTTCATGGAACAGGCAAAACATATCGACAAAAAACAAGTGGCAAAACACACGGCGGTCTGCATTGTTTCAATCGTGCTGATGATCGTCATCGCGCTGCTGTGCGCGTGGTGGGTTCACAACCACGGCGCGGTTCCGGCGTCGGCCACGGTAAAAAACGGCCTTTCGGCCTATGAGCTGGCGGTCGAGAACGGTTATGCCGGCTCGATGACCGACTGGCTCTCTTCCCTGTCGGGCAAATCCGCCTATGAGATTGCCAAAGACAACGGCTACACCGGCAGCGAGGGGGATTGGCTGGCTGAAATTGAGGCCCGCGCCAAGCAGGGCGCGGGAATCCAATCCGCGCAGTTTACTTCTTCGGGCGAACTGCAAATCACGCTGACCGACGACACCGTGCTGAACGTCGGCAAGGCGGCCGGTTTGGACGGCCAAGACGGTATTGACGGCAAGAACGGCGCGGACGGGCAGGACGGGAAAAACGGTCTTTCTGCCTTTGAATTGGCGCAGATTCTCGGCAAAACCGACGCCGCAACCGAAGAAGAATGGCTTGCCGAGGTGCAAACCGCTGCCAAGGGGGAGAAAGGCGACCAAGGCGAAAAAGGCGAAACCGGCGCGCAGGGTGAAAAAGGCGCGGACGGCAGGAGTATTTCTGCGGCCAATGTCAACGACAAGGGCGAGCTGGTGCTGACTTTTTCAGACGGCAGCACCGCCAACCTTGACAAAGTGGTCGGCGCCAACGGCGTTGACGGTAAAGACGGCAAGGACGGAAAAGACGGTGCGAACGGCCAAGACGGCCGCTCCGCCTATGAAATTGCCCGCAACGCCGGACTGACCGAGGCCGAAACGGAAGAAGCATGGATTGAAAGCTTGAAAGGTAAAGACGGCGCCAAGGGGGATAAAGGCGATAAAGGCGACCAAGGCGAAAAAGGCGATACCGGCGCGCAGGGCGAACAGGGCGCACAAGGTGAAGCCGGCGCCGACGGCAAATCGGCCTATGAGCGCGCCGTTGAACTGGAAATCATTGACGGGAGTATCTCCGAAGCCGAGTGGCTGGAAAGCCTGAAAGGCAAAAACGGCGTCGACGGTAAAGACGGGTTGAACGGCGCCGACGGCAAAGACGGCAAAGACGGTGAAAACGGCGTCGGCATACAAGAAATCAAAATCACAGAGGGCGAGTTACAAATCACGCTGACCGACGGCACCCTCTCCAAACTCGGCAAAATTGTCGGGGCAGACGGCGAAAAGGGCGACGACGGGCTTTCGGCGTTCCAAATCGCAAAAATCACCGGCAAAACAACCGCCGCCACCGAAGAGGAATGGATTGACAGCCTGAAAGGGAAAGACGGTACCAACGGAACCAACGGCAAGTCCGCTTATGAGTTGGCGGTAGAAAACCATTTAACCACAGCAGGCAGCGAGGCGGAATGGTTGACCGAATTGCAGGAAAGCCTCAAAGGCGAAAACGGCAAAGACGGCGCAAACGGAAAATCGGCTTTTGATTTGGCAAAAGAGGCCGGGCTGACCTCTGCCGACTCCCCTGCGGACTGGCTGAAAGAAATGCAGGCCGCCGCCAAGGGCGAGAAAGGCGAAAAAGGCGACAAGGGCGCCGACGGCCAGTCTGCCTATGAGCGTGCGAAAGAACTGCATTTGACCGACGCCGCAACCGAAACCGAATGGCTGGAAAGCTTAAAAGGCAAAGACGGCGCGAACGGCGTCAGCGGCGCAAAGGGCGACAAGGGCGAAGACGGCCTTTCGGCCTTCGAGCTTGCCAAAAAATACAATTTGACCGACGCGGAAAACGAAACCGAGTGGCTCCGCAGCCTGAAGGGCGAAAAAGGCGAGGCCGGGCAGGACGGGAAAAACGGCGAAAACGGGAAAAATGGCGCAGACGGCAAGTCTGCCTATGAGCGTGCAAAAGAACTGCATTTGACCGACGCCGCAACCGAAACCGAATGGCTGGAAAGCTTAAAAGGCAAAGACGGTACCGACGGTAAATCTGCCTATGAGTTGGCGGTAGAAAATCATTTAACCACAGCAGGCAGCGAAGCAGAATGGCTGGCCGAATTGCAGGAAACCCTCAAAGGCGCAGACGGCGAAAACGGCGCGAACGGAAAATCGGCTTTTGATCTGGCAAAAGATGCCGGGCTGACCTCTGCCGACTCCCCTGCGGATTGGCTGAAAGAGATGCAGGCCGCCGCCAAAGGCGATAAAGGCGATACCGGTGCGCAGGGTGAAAAAGGCGTCGGAATATCCAAGGCGGAATTGGTGAACGGAACCGACTTGAAGCTCTCTTTCTCGGACGGGAGCGATTTCACGGTGTACTCCATCGTCGGGAAAGACGGTGAAAACGGCAAAGACGGCGCCAAAGGCGACAAGGGCGAACAGGGCGTCGGAATAAAATCCGTGACGCTGGACGGCGATTTTATGCTCGTGCTCACGCTGACCGACGGCACCGAGCTTGACCCCATCGGCCCTGTACGGGGCGCAAAAGGTGAAGACGGCGCAAACGGCAAGGACGGCAAAGACGGCGCGGGGATCAAATCCGTTACGCTGAACACCGTGGACGGCAAATATGAGCTGGTGCTGACGTTGGACGATGCAACCGGCACGACCAAAACGGTGGATATTTCCGCCCTCAAAGGCGAAAAAGGCGACCGCGGCGAAAAAGGCGAAACGGGCACGCCCGGCGCAGCAGGCCCGCAAGGCCCGCAGGGCTTGCCGGGCGAACCCGGCAAGGATGGGCGCGGGATTGACCACACCGAAATTGACGGCACGAAGCTGGTCATCTACTATACCGACGACACCAAAGAAGAACACGATTTAAGCGGGCTAATCGGCGGCGGAGTTGCCGATGAGGAAATTTTTGTGTTTACAATTATTGATGATACCTCCGTTAGCGTTGCATTGAAAGAAGAATATAAGGCTTCGTGGAACAAGCCTGTTACTGTCCCAAAAATATACAACGGCCGAACCGTAACCGCTGTCGCTAAAGACGGCTTTAGAAATTCTGATATAACAAGTATTTCTTTGCCAGAAACAATTACGAGCATTGGGAGTAGTGCCTTTCGTGGGTGTAGCAAATTAGAAACGATAGAAATCCCCGAAGCCACAAATAAAATTGGCAGTAACGCATTTAAGGAGTGTAGCAGTCTGGAATCAATAACTATTTCTGGAAAATGGCAATTTACCGCAAATCAATATGTTCCACCCTATAGCTCTGCAACAGCTTCTTTTACGGTTGAGTTTGTTGAGGACGGCAGTGAAAATGTTAAATATCTCGTAGGTGATAGCACTGTCAAAGGTTATTTCTATGATGGTTATACTAATCATCCATTCTACGAAAATCCCGGAACATTTGCATTAACAAAAAAATAACATAAGAAAGCAGTGAAAAACAAAATAACAAAAACAGATGTTGTTTTGACTTCGGCCTTGAAAGAACCCAAGAAATATTAAATAGAAACGAGGAAAACAAATTATGAAAACAGCATTAGGCAAATTGAAAGAAATCGAAAGCTTGCGGGATGTTTGGCCGAACGAGGCGCAGGATTTTACGCCGTGGCTTTCAAAGAATCTTGCGCTGCTTTCCGCCGCAGTCGGCTTCGATATAACGCTGGAAGAGACGGAGTCCGCAGTTGGAGATTACAGAGCGGATATTTTAGCCGCCGAGTCGGAATCCGGCCGAAAAATCATCATTGAAAACCAGTTGGCGGGCACCGATCACGACCATCTCGGCAAGCTGATTACCTATGCCTCGGGAAAATCCGCCGAGGCAGTCATTTGGGTTGTGAAACACGCCAACGAGAAGCACATAGCGGCGATTGAGTGGCTGAACAATCACACAGATGAAGAAATCGGGTTTTTCCTCTGTGAAATCAAGCTGTATCAAATCGACGATTCCAAACCCGCCGTGAAATTTGAAGTCATCGAAAAGCCGAACAACTGGGCAAAAGCAATGCGGAGCGTCGACAATGAAAGAAAGCAGCAGTATTATGATTTTTGGGACGCCTTTCAAGAGTACGTAAAAGGAAAACCCTTTACAAAAGAATTCCATTGTCGAAAGCCAGCCTTTAGAAATTTTATGAATTTCACAATCGGTTGTTCGGCCTGCGATGTTGTGGTAACGCAAGTTCCCAGTCAAAACAAATTGCGTGCGGCTTTGTACATCGGCGACAATATGGATTTATTTTTCTCTCTGTTAGAAAAGAAAGAAGCCATTGAGCAGGAAAGCGGGCTGACCTTCGATTGGAATGAGATGCCGGGAAACATAGCGAGCCAAATCGCAGTCGTGAAAGAGGTCAACTTTGGCGACAGGGAGCAATGGAACGCGCAATTTGAGTGGCTGATGGACGTGATGGTGAAAATTAAAAAGGTGTTCAAAAAATACATTTAAGCAAAAAACGATAACCCCCCTCTCCCCCCGATTCGGGCAAAAAGCAAAAACACAGCACACTATATTCTTTGCTTCCGGCGGTGTTGATTTCGCGCCGCCGGAACTTTCATATCATCCAAATCCCATGCTGGCAGCATAGTTGCAAAATTTGCCGTTTTGTGATATCATCATGAACAGAGGTGAGCGATATGCAGAAAGACACGTCGAAAATTGTAGAGGAGCTCGGGCTTTGCCCCGATTTTCAGACCTTTTACCAGGAAAACAAGGACTACATGATTCATGATTCCCTCTCCGCCTTATTGGAACGCCTGCTCACCGAAAAGGGGCTGAAAAAGGCCGATGCCATTCGCCGTTCGGAACTGGCAGAGGTGTACGGCTACCAGATTTTTTCCGGCCTGCGGACGCCCGAACGCAAAAAGCTGCTCGCGCTGGCGGTCGGAATGTCGCTGCGGCTGGACGAGGTGCAGCAGCTGCTGAAATGCGCCGGCTATCCGCCGCTCTATGTGAAGCTTCCTTTCGACGCCGTAGTGCTGTACGGCCTTTGCAAAGGGCTTTCTATCATCGAAATCAATACGCTGCTGTTTCAATACGAACTCGAAACGCTGGGGTGACGCTGCCATGAAAACCTGTCCGTTTTGCGGCGCGCCCTTGCAGGAAGAAGCGAAATTTTGCCTGTACTGTATGCGGGAGCTGGAACCCAAGGTAACGGTAAAGCCGCGTATGCTCCCCCGCCGCCGACTGTTGCTGCTGTCAGCTCTCGCCCTGCTTGTTTTGCTGCTGTTCATCGGTTTAACGGTTCTGCTCCTGCACGGGCGGGGCGCAAAACCGCACCCGCAGGGCGCGGCGGAAAGCACCGCTGAGACCACAAGCGGCACAGCCGCCGGTTTGCCAGCCGGCAGCCTTTTCGCCGACCCGGATTTTACCAATACACAAGCGCAAAATTCGCCAAATCCGGCCTCCCCCGGCGATACCCCGGCGCCGGAAAACGCTTCTGCGGGCGGCGCGCAAACCCCCGGCGCGGCAGCAAGCCCCGGCGGCACGGCTTCTCGCGGCGGCGGCAGCGGCACGGCGCAGGCCGTTACCAGCGGCAAACCCGCGCCCGGGGTGCAGCCGGGCGGGCAGACGGCTTCCGTGCCCTCCACCGTCCCCTCCACCATTCCTTCCACCGTGCCTTCTACCGTACCTTCTACCGTTCCTTCCACCGTGCCTTCTACCGTTCCTTCTACTGTGCCTTCCACCGTTCCCTCCACTGTTCCTTCCTCCGTTCCTTCCTCCGTGTCTTCCTCCGCCCCTGCCGCCGACTCAATCGCTTATCAATACCGCGCCGCACAGGCCGGCGACATCAGCAAAGTAGACGGGGTTGACGCAGCCGCCCTCGCGCAGGGGGCCGTGGTCATCACCGGGGTAAAAACGGCGGCGCAAAACGGCGTGTACGTCATTCCGGAGAAAATCGGCGGCAAGCCGGTCGTCGCCGTTATGAACGGCGCGTTCAGCGACCCGGCAATTAGCGGCACCGTGCAAAAGATTGTCTTCCCGAAGGGGCTGCATTCCATGCAGGAACGGTTCATGAGCTGCGACGCGCTCACCGACCTCTATTTCTCCGGCAAATCCGTCGCCCTTAGCACCTACACGCTGTTTTTCCACTCCAACAAAGCTGGCCTGACCGTGCACGGCGCGGCCGCGTGCGTGTGCTATGTTGGCGAAAACGGAATGTTTACCAAATGCACGCTGCCCGAGTGGGCCTCTAAACGCGGGCTTCGCTTTGCGGCGTGGAGCGCCGACATGGGGTACTGAGCCATGACCTGTGACGAAAAATACAAGGAACTGACGGAGCTTTATCAACTGGTCACCCTGCTTGCAGACAAAAACGACTGCCAAACCATTCGCCTGCGCCACCGCCAGCTGGGGCGCGATTTGATTTTGCACCGCCTGCCAAAGCCCTGCCGCGCCTACGAAATTCTGTGCGGTCTGCGGTGCAGCCAGCTGCCCGCCGTTTACGAGACCTTTACCCTTACCGACGGAATGCTGGTGCTCGAGGAGTACATAGACGGCCTGACCGTTGCGCAGATTGCCGAAACCGGGCGCTATCGCCGCGCCGGTGCGCTGCATGTTATGCGGGAGGTCTGCGCCGGGCTGTCTGTTTTGCACCAAAACGGCGTCGTTCACCGCGACGTAAAGCCCGAAAATGTGATGATTGGCGCAAGCGGCCGCGTGGTGCTGCTCGACTTTAACGCCTCCCGCTCGCTCTCGCAGCGCTCGCGCGACACCGTTGTAATGGGTACGGTTGGCTTTGCCCCGCCCGAGCAGCTCGGCATTGCCCAAAGCGACGCCCGCACCGACATCTACGCCGCCGGCGTCATGCTAAACGTGCTGCTGACCGGCAAACACCCGACCGAGCAGCTCGCCCCCGGGCGATACGGCCGCATTGTCCGCAAATGCACCGCCATTAACCCAAACGACCAGACCGAATCGACCCTGCTGGCAGCATAAGACTTTTTTACGGTTTATGGTATCATAACAATGGTAACTTTCGACGTCGCCGCAAAAAATTCAAAATAAGAAAGGAGAAACCAAAATGTTTCAGCTCGAAACGCTAAAATGCGCAGGAAAAATCATAGTCTCGAGTCTTCTTTCCTGTTTACTGCTTCTTTCCCCGCTTATGTACGCTACATCGGCAATAACGGAAACAGAGGAAAAATGGTTTCGTTCCACGCCTTCCGAGGCCGTTTTCGACAGCCTGTGGGTAGGGGATATCGTCTACTTTCGTTCACAACAGCTCTACGGTACTGTTTGGGATGAAGAAGGCCACCCGCAGATTGGTCAGCCGAAACCGGGCAACACCATGACGATTATCAGCGGAGACGGTGTGGAAATTATAAATCTTGATTTTGAATACGGCGATTATACCAAAGGACTGCAGTTTACAAAACCGGGAAAAGCACAGGTGAAAATCAAGGAAACGAACGCAGAAACCGGCGAATCGAAAGAGAAAACATTTTCCTTTACCGTTACCGATCGACCTGCCGATAAGCAGATTGCCTTCCGCTCCGACAACACACTGAATATCAATCTTAAACTCGGCGAACGAGCCATCAATACTGCTCCCTTAAAAGACGTTTATAACGGCGAATCTAATTCCCAAGGGGTTCGCTTCTTTCTAAATAATTGGCTTAATATAAAGTTTTCAAATATGAATTACGGCGCCCGCGCATATAAACATATTGGAAACTGTACAAGCGAGGGCATGAACTACGGATATATTGCTTATGACAAATTTCTGGAATTTCGTGGCGGGTACGGCGGCGGGGACAGCTATGACTATGCCGGCGATGACCGGACAATCTCTTTAGAGCCCATCTCGTATTTCGCAGACGCATTAGTCGACGGATACGCTATGAAACCGGGCGCCATACCGCTCGATGTTTTTCTCAACCAGGGCGAAGACCAGGTCAAGATGGGAAATATCGGCACGATAACCATAGAAGAACCGATCATCACCGCCAATGCGCCGGGCACCGTTAAATCCGGAAGCTCCATTCGTTTGACCACCGCCTTAACCAATACGGCGTTGGACAATTTGAAGACAGACGAGTATGAAAATGAAAGTCATTATGAATATGGCAGCCTTTACAAAGACAAAGATTTTTGGTATTACAAATTAGAGAAACGCGGAACGAATCCGGTCGCCTATAAGCCTTCTGTCACCGTAATCGAAGGAGAAGACTGCGTAGCACAAAGTGAACAGGATTATACCAACACCCTTTTCTCATCCGAAACACTGACTTTCAAAAAGCCCGGAACGGTCAAATTAAAAATCACTTACACGCAATTTGCAACAACCTCCAATCTTCTATTTGATTATGATTGGAAAACTGAAAAAACAGTCGACAGGGATCTGCGCTACAACCCCGAAAAAATCATCACGATTCAAGTGACGGAGGATGAAAATCCTGCTACAACTCCCACTACTTCCAAACCGCAATCCACGCCCGGCACATCTACCGGGTCTACGCCCTCTCAATCGACCTACACCCCCGGCGACGTAAACGGCGACGGGCAGGTAAACGCCGCCGACGCGCTGGAAGTGCTGCGCTACGCCGTACACAAAGCCGACCTGACCGCCGCACAGCAGGCGGCGGCCGACGTAACCGGCGACGGCAAGATTAACGCCGCCGACGCCCTGCTGATTTTGCGAAAGGCGGTGGGCAAGCTCGACCGCTTCCCGGTGGAAGAAGCCGCATAACGAAATCGGGCAAAATAAAAAGGGCTCGCCCCCGGGCGATACGGCCGCATTGTCCGCAAATGCACCGCCATTAACCCAAACGACCGCTATCCCACCGTTCAAGCCCTTTATGCCGTCCTCTGACCCCCAAAAAAAAAAAAAAAACGAGGCAGCAGACCGAATCGACCTTCGATTCGGTCTGCTGCCCTTTTTCTTTGTTTGCCGCAACGCAATGGTTGACCGGGAGAGTACGAAAAAAATGCAAGGGGTATAGTCGGGCGGCGATAAAAAATGCCGGCAGCTTTAAAGCCAAATCGGCATAAATTTTCCAAAACTATGCTGCCGGCATAAGACTTTCTTCTCGGTTTTCGCTATAATAAAAAGGGCAGACAATACAGTACAATCGTTTTCGCCCCCTGCACAGCAACAGAAGGCGGTTTCTGTTGCTGCACCTGTAACCGATGTTACTACCTGCTCGATTTCATGCAACAATATGGATTCGTAAAAAGAAAGGATGATAGTCATGTACATCATAGACAAAGAACCGCAATGGTTCTTTTCTTCCGAAGCGAAGCAGAAATTTGCTCAAGCTCCATTGGAAGAACGAACCTTGTTACTGTATTCCTTTTTGCATAAGACTGCGGGGGAAACCATCAATAAGAAGGCGCTGGTGCAAATCTCATTATTCTTTGCAGACGCGCTTTATGAGAGCGATCTGCCCTACCATGGCTATCTGGAATTAATTGACAAAACAAAAAATCCTTATTTGGCGTACATGATGAACCTTTCGCGCGACGTTGAACCGGCTGTTCTTTTCGCGGCGTTTCTTTCGATTCTGCACGGCATATCCAATCCGCTCGACAGCAACGATTGGATTTTTTCTGACGGTGCGCAGAAAGCCGAATCACTGGATGAGCTGTGTAAGCAGCACGGCAGGGAATTTCTTGAGCTAAATCCGCTTTTCCCCGTAAAGCCTTATGACTATGTAGAAATTGACAAAAATCTTATTGGTATTGAATTAAAAATCGCCTGGCTTTTTAATGCCCCGACCGGATGGAGCACGCCGAGCGAGGATTAAGAAGATGAATAGGCGGAAGATTAAAGGAGTGACAGAAAATGAGTGAAATTTTTCAAAATAAAGCGTCGGCTATCCAAGCGCTTGAGAAGGTTCAGGATTTAATCCATCAGCGTGACGAAGCGAATCTTTTTGCAACCACCGGCTGGGAGCGGGAAACAATTTCATGGCTGAAAGACATGCGAGAGCAGGTGGGGCGTTTTCCCGAGCGGCCGTCTGTATTTTCTTCGCTCCCGGCGTTTATTGAAAATGACGATTCCGAACTGGCGCGGTTAGCCCAAAAAAGGAACAAACGAAAAATCATTGCCATCGGTATTGCCATTGCTGCGGCTGTACTACTGTATTTAGGCGGTGGATTGCTCGCTGCGATAGTTTTTGGCCTTATCAGTTGCGCCCTTCTCTATGCATGGTATGCCAGTGCCGAAACGGAATATAAAAACCATAAAGAAGAACGAGAAAAAGCGCAAAAAAACAGCGATGAATCCTTTCAGAATTTTCGTAAAGCGTTGGAAACTTACAACCAGGAATGCAGCGACGGCGCAAAGGCGGCGTCAGAATATTGCGTAAGGTACTGCAAGGCATACAATGAGGTCATTCAGTTTATAGGCGGTGAAATGGATCAGCGGCGAAACGAAGCCGAGGAAAAGGTAAAGCAATTAAATGGGGAGATTGCCGCAAACGACTTTATTGACCAAAAATATCTGCATTTGATATCCGACATTCTCTCCAACCTGAAGACAGGACGCGCCGACAGCTATAAAGAGGCAATCAACCTTGCCATTCAAGAAGAGCGCGAGGTCGAAGCCGAACAAGCCAGACGGATGGAGGAAGCCCGGCGGACTGACGCTTTAGCGGCGCAAGAAGCGCAGCGCACGGCAATCCTTGCCAGGCAGGCAGAGGAGCAGCAGCGGCACAATCAACAAATGGAAAAAATGGAAATAGACAGGGCAAGGGCGGAAGAACGCAAGGAAAAACAAGCAGATCATATATGTGTGTGGTGTGCAAATTACGGTCATTGTACAAGGAACAGATTTGGCAGCGGTAAAGTAACAAATTGCGGCGGATTTGTCGCTAAAGATCGCTAAAAAACGAATTGTATTAAATGTAAAATCTATTGTAAAAATAAAAGGAGGAAAAAATCATGGGATTCATGGACAAATTAAAGGATGCAGGCAAAGTGGCGTTGAAAGGAACAATGGCTGCGGCAGCGACTTCTTACGGGACGGTTATATCCGGCAAACATAACCTCTGTAAGGTTGCTATGAACAGTGCCTACGACACGCTGATTTTCATTAAAATCGCCGCGGTCGAGGAGCAATGCGTGATGAAAGACAGCATTCAGTCCTTCGAGCTGTTCGAGGAAAACATCGCAGCGGGACGTCATTCCATCAAACTGTATTATCAGGATGGTGAAGAATCCATAGTGAGCCTTAAGGTGGACAAGGACAGGGGCAGCGCCCTTCCTGCTGCCGACCAGCGCGTCGCAGCACAATATGCAAACGCCGCTAAATTTGTTGAGGGTTTAGCAAATCACGTGCCGGAAATTTCTGACAACACGAAGCAATGGGTAAATCAAATCATGCGATTTGCCAACAAGTCCGAACTGTTTTCATGATGATGAATGTGCCGGAAGGCATAATGGAACTGTTTTGGTAACCCCCGACCGCCCGGGCAAACAGAAAAGCCCGGGCGGTCGTTTTGCCATTTTATCAAAATTTTAAATGATCCGCGCCCCGGCGGGGCGCAAAGCGAAGACCGGCGGTGCCCCTTTACAGCTCCAACCCGGCGACCCATTCTTTTACCGTATCTTCCCCTACGCCCGAGCGAAAGCGGTGGCCCTCCAGCCAGTTGCCGGTACCGGCGGCCTCTGCCAGCAGTTCGCCGCTTTCCCCCAAGCCCGACGAAGCGGAAGTGCAAAACGGAATGACCGTTTTGCCGGTAAAGTCGTTGGCTTTTACAAAGCTGTCCGTCGGCCAGGCGGCAATGCCCCACCAAATGGGGTAACCGATGAAAACGGTATCGTATTCTGCCCAATTTTCCACCGTGGTAGTCGTCAGCTCTACTTCTCGCAGCGATTCGTCGTCGTGCTCTTTTGAGACCCGGCTGTCATCGTCGGTCCAGTCCAAATCCTCGGCGGTGTAGGGGTCTTTGGGGGTAATGGCGAACAAATCGCCCCCCGTGGCCGCCGCAATGGCAGCGGCGACGGTTGCGGTGTTGTTGGTAGCGGAGAAGTAAACCACTAAAACGCGGCCGCCGTCCTCAGCCGACGGTTGCGCGGGCGCGGCGGCCGACGCCGGCGCACTGGCCGGCGCCGACTCCCCGGCCGGGGCAGAGGAAGAATCGCCCGTATGACCACCGCCGCAGGCGGCGAGCGAAACAGCCAGCAGCAGACTGAGCAGAGCAATCCAACTTTTTTTCACGGCGTTATCTCCTTTCTTCCACCCGGTAAACCAGCAGCGGCAGCAGCACCCATTGCAGGGCCAGCCCAAACAGGCCGGTGGCAATGCTCGTCCAAATGGTCGCAACGGCGATTTGCGTATTACCGAAGGCGTAAACCGAAAGCAAAATGGCCGCCGCCCGAACCGCCCGACCGGCGACCTGGGCAATTACCACCTTGGCAATGGTGGGGAGTTTGACCCCCCGCAGCAGCCCGGCGGCAAGGCCGTACACGCACAGCTCTACCACCATAAAGGGCAGCATGGCCGCCCCCGGCATACCAGAGAGGGCAAAGCTGCACAGGGGGCTTAACGCCCCGGCGGCCGCACCAGCCAGCGGCCCGGCCAGCAAGCCCACCAGCAGCACCGGCAGGTGCATGGGCAAAAAAGCCTCGCCTAAAGCGGTGCCAAGGCCGGAGGCCGCGCCGAGCAAATGAAACACCTGCGGCAGCGCCACCGCCGCCACCACGGCGGAAAGAGCGGCAAGGGTTTGCATTTTGAAAGATAAGCGGGGTTTGGAAGAACTTTTTGCCATAGCAGACATCACGCAAAACTCCTTTTTTTATAAAATAAGATTCACAACCAGCCCGGTCGCCAAAGAGAATGCCATAACAAAAGCGAGATAAAGCAAAAACCGCTTTACGCCCAGCACAATTTTTAGTGCGCCGAGGTTGGTGATTTTGGTAGAAGGCCCGGTGAGCATAAAGGCTGCCGCGCTGCCCATGCTCATGCCGGCGTAAAGCCACTCGCGAATGAGCGGAATGGTGCCGCCGCCGCAGGCGTAAAGCGGCACGCCCACGGTGGCCGCCATGAGCACGCCGAAGCCCTCGTTGGCCTTGCCAAACAGGGCGGCGAAGCCCTCTGCCGGTACATACCGCTGAAACAGGGCGGAGAGCAGCACGCCCACAAGGAACCAGCCCCCGGTGGCCCGAAGATTGCGGCCGATATTTTTGAGCAGCCGTACAAACAGATTCGGGTCGGTATCGTGGTTATGGGGCCCGTCAAAGCCGGTGAAATTAAAGAAGGGTTTGTCTTTGTATAACACCCGCATGAGCACCCCCGCCGCGCAGCCGCAAAGAAAACAGGAGACCACCCGCACCGCCAGCGCCGCCGGGCCAAGGGCGGTGCTGTAAAGAATGAGCTGGGGGTTTAGCAGAATAGAGCTCATCATAAAGGCCGCCAGCCAGTCGTCTCGTATGCCGCTTTTAGAAAAAGAGGCCGCCAGCGGAATGGTGCCGTACATGCACAGCGGCGAGGCAATGCCCAGCAGGCTGGCGGGGATTACCCCCAACACCCCCAGCTTTTTATCGCCCATGCTGCGGAACAGCCCGTGGATTTTGTCTTTTACAAACACAGAGATGACTGACCCGAGCACAATGCCGAGTGCGTAATACAGGGCGATTTGCCGCAGCTGAACGGTAAAGTAGTACCACACGTATACGCATTCGCGCATTATCGTCTCCCAAATGGCCGCCACGGTCGGTCACCTCCCCCGTCGCAAAATTAAACGGTTAATCCACGCTTTGCAGCCGGTAGGCGCGGCTGCCAAGGCCAATTTCTTCGCCCGCTTCCAGCACGTGCGCGCCGTTTTGCCCTTCTACCCGCCGCACAAAGCTCTCGTTGCCCTCCGCCTCATAAATCAAATCCAGACAGGCCTGGTCGAGCGCCACCGGGTCGGTAGAAGCCAAAATGCCGATGTCGTGAATATCCGGTTCGGCGGGGTTGCCGTCGCAGTCGCAGTCGATAGACAGCCGATTCATCACGTTAATGAACAAAATGTTGCCGTTCAGCGCGTCTACCACCGATTTGCCGGCGTCGGCCATAGATTCCAAAAAGGCGTCCTGATCGCCGCCCCAGGGGCTGGTGTGGCTGCGCCCGGCGGTATGAATGAGGCATTTGCCCTCTTTGGAGCCGATGCCGATAGAAATATTTTTAATGGCCCCGCCAAAGCCCGCCATGGCGTGGCCTTTGAAGTGAGAGAGCACCAAAAAGCCGTCAAACTCGCCAAAGCGCGCCCCTACCAGATTTTCAGAAAGCCGGTTGCTGCCCGCCACCGGCAGCGACATAGAGCCTTCTTCGTCCATTATCACAAAGCCGTTGCCAAGGTTGGTAAAGCCGTGGTCTTCTGCCACCTGGTAGTGCATGGCGGTCTCTGTACGCGAGCCGCCGTAGGCGGTGTTGCACTCTACAATGGTGCCGTTTACCTCTTCTACCACGTCGCGAATCAAGTTGGGGTCAAGGTAATTGCTGGCGGGCGGTTCGCCGGTAGAGAGCTTGACCGCAATGTTGTCGCCGGTGAGGGTGACCCCCAGCGCCTTATAAACCTTCATCATCCCTGCGGAGGAAATGTCGGTGGTCATATACACGGCGGGGGTCTCGTTGGCGGGCGGGGTGAGGGGTAACCCCTCTACCCACTCGGTTACCGTATCGTTCGAGGCGGAGGAGGGGAAGCGCTGACCCTCCAGCCAGTCGCCGCTACCGGCGGCCTCTGCCAGCAGTTCGCCGCTGTCGCCCAAGCCCGACGAAGCGGAAGTGCAAAACGGAATGACCGTTTTGCCGGTAAAGTCGTTGGCTTTTACAAAGCTGCTGACCGGCCAGGCGGCAATGCCCCACCAAATGGGGTAACCGATGAAAACGGTGTCGTATTCTGCCCAGTTTTCCACCGTCGCGGCAACCAGCGCCACGTTTCGCAGCGATTCGTCGTCGTGCTCTTGACACACCCGGCTGTCGGGGTCGGTCCAGTCCAAATCGGCAGAAGTGTAGGCTTCTACCGGCTGAATGGCAAACAAATCCGCCCCCGCTGCCTCGGCTACGGCCTCCGCCACCCGGCGGGTGTTGCCGCTGGCAGAGAAATAAACCACCAGCGCCTTTTTACTGCCGCCGCCGCTGCCGGAAGAAGAGCTTTCACTCTCGCCGCCGGGGGTAAAGGTCGCCCCCGCCGGGAAGGCGGACGTTTTACCAACCGCAAAGCGGAGAATCCACAGCGCGTCTACCGCGTCCGCCCCGCCGCTTTCGTCTACGTCCGCCGCTCTGGCGGCAACGCTGCCAAGGGTAGTAAGCCCCACCGCCGCCTGCAATACCAGCAGGGCGTCTACGGCGTTTATGGCGCTGTCCCGGTTTACGTCGCCGTAGGCGTAGGGGTTGCCACCGGCGGCGGTCGCCGCCCCGGCGCCGTTCGTCGCCACGCAGGCGACCGAAAGTAACAGCGCGAGCGATACCATTAGCGCAATCCATTTTCGCATCGTCATTCCTCCTATTATCTGATTTTCAGAGAATGCCCATTTATTTTGACACCGTGTCAGCATAGACAGTATATCACCATTCTGACGCGGCGTCAATACCCAAACTGAAATTTTTCCCAAAGTCATGATAAAACAATCGAGACTTCCGGAGAAGTCTCGATTCGTTCATCAGTTCTAACCGCAGGTTATAACCCTTTTTTCCTTTTTGCAGCCGCTCGGGACGCGGCGCTTTGCACAATGCGGTAAACCTCTTTGCCAAAAGGCGTTTGCCGGGTGATTGCGTCGCCGTCTATTTCAATGTCTCGGGAAAGCCCTTCAAACACCTTCGCGCCGTCCTTCCAATAGAGCTCGTCGGCATAGCTCCCGTTGCCGTTTACCGATTTCGACGCCACAATCCAGTCGCCCAGCAGGGTAACGTCCGAATACGTTTCCGGCAGCAGTCGTTTTCCCTCTTTGGTGGTAAGGCCGTACCGCCCCGCCTTGCCGGTTACGCAAAAGCCCGCAAAATCGTATTCAATGAATTTGGCCTGATCGTAAACAAAGGGAAGCACCACCCGCCCGGCCTTATCGGTAAAGCCGCATTTTCCGTTTTGCCACACCACCAGGCCGTCCTCATACTTTTGCGCCGCGCCGACAGCCTTTTGCGGCAGGGGCGTTCCGTCGTAGGTAAAGTAGACCTCGTCCCCGTCGCCGGTTTCGCAGGTAATGTAGTCGTCTTCGCCCTCTATCATAAAAACGCTATGGTAGCGGCAAGGCACAATCACCCGGCCGCTCTTTATTTCTACCACGCCAATCTGCTCTCTGGCGCCCGCGCCGATGAGTCCGAGCGCCTGGTGGTAGGCCCAGATGATTTCATACCGCGGCTCCAGCATGACCTTGCCGTTTAAATCCAGCAGGCCGTACAGGCCGTTTTGCTCTCGCATAAAATGAACGGCGGGGCCAAAGTCGCCCTCCAAAACCGCATACTGGCAGGCGACCACTTCTCGCCCGTCGGGGCCGAGCAGACCCCATTGCAGCGCGCCGTCTACCAGCTTTGCCACAAACGCCCGGGGGTGCCCCCACATGCCAAAGTTTGTGGCGTACACATACTGCGGGGGCACCACAATTTGGCCGTCCGCATTGATATAGCCCCAAAGGCCGGGGGTCAATTCGTCAAAACCGTCCGCCACCGGCGTTGGAACCTGCCCCTCAAAGGGTTTGGCGCAAAAGGGGCAAAGGCCAAGATAAAAATCGCGGGTATCAATCTCATACGCAAAGGGAATGCGCTCGCCCTGCCAGGTCACCAAAAACTGCTGCGACCCGATTTTTGCCTTTACGCACTGCGCCGCCATTTCGGCAATCTCCGTCTTTTGAAATTCCTCCGCTTCATCAAACACCGGCGGAACCAGCCAGCTGCCGTCTTCGTTCAAATAGCCGAATTTGCCGTTTGCCGCACAGCGCTTAAGGCAGCGGCAGGCCGCCTTGGCGGCAGGCTCCCCCGCCCCACCGCCGGTGGGCGAGGGGGGTTTGCCCTCCGGCAGGGCTTCGTCGCTGTACACTATCGTGCCGCTGCCAATTTCGTCCGGTCTTCTCACCCAGCCGCCGTCTCCCCAAAAAGACGAGGTGGCGGGCTCCCGGTAACACCCTTCTACCCGTACCGAATCGTTTGCAAACACCACGCCGGGTATTGGCTCCCGCTTTACGGTAACCTGCGAGCGGCCGCGGTAATAAAGCAAGTGGGCGGGCAGGGTATAGCCGTTTGCGAACACCACGCCGGGCGGGTCTGCTTCGTTTCGTCTTGCCGAGCGCAACAGGGATTCGTTAAAAATGTACCCGCCGATTTCTACCTCGTCCGGCATGGGGATTTGATCAATCGCTTTGAGGCAATAATTTTTCACACAGCCGTCCTCGCAGGTAATTTGAACGGCATAGGCATACTGCTGCGCCACGTTTAGCGCGCGCACCGCCGTTATGCGCGGCATGGGCGCGCGGCGGGGGCGCTGGTGGGGCGGCAGGGGGTATACGGCGGCGCCGTACCCTCTTTCTTCTTCTACAATGGCGGCAATTTGGTTTGACCGGTCGCAAAGCAGTTGATATTGCACGCCCGGCGCAACAACGGTGGCGGTAAAGCCCGCTTCGGCTTTTTCTTTATAATATACGAGTTCGCAGGCGTTCCGTCGCCGGTCAAAATAGTGCCGAATAGCCGCAATGCCCTCCGCAAGCAGCTCGGTATGTTGGTAATCTCCCCGGGCAACGCGTTCTATGCTGCCCCGTTCGCCGTGCAGCAGCTTGGCGTTTTCGGCAAGCAGGCACTCGTAATCCGTCAGGCAGCCGCCCGTTATGGCGTCGTAAAGCAGCGCCGTCGCGTGCTCCCAGTAGGGGGCGACCATGCGTTTGAAAAGCGGGGTTTCGCCCACGGTCACCGGCTGCAAAAAGGCGTTATGGTCGGCCACGCGCATAACAAAGTCGCCGTCCGGAAACCGATCCGGCCGCACGCAGCAGCGGAGTATGACCGCCCGCCGGCCTTTTTGGGTCCATTCCGCCACCAGCTTTGCCGCGTAGGCCGGGTTCGGCTTTTCCGGCAGTTCGTCTGAGAAGACCATAAAGCACAAAAACACCAGCCTTTGGCGCCCCGCGCGAGCAAAATAGGCAATGTAATCGTCATACAAAACCGTTTGCTCCAAAAACAGCTCGCCCCGGCATTCGCTGACGGCAAGCCAGTCGGCCTTCGCCCAGGCCAGCGGCAAAAGAAAGGACTCGTCCGTTCCGAATTCACTGTGCGGCGCCCGCATGTTAAGAATCGCATCCTCGCCGTAATGCCGGGTTAAAAGGTCTTTTACCGAATAATCATAGGCTTTTTTCATGCTTCCGATCACTCCCCTCTTCTTTTGCTATCAATCTACCACAAGCAAAGTCCTAAAAAGGGGACTGTGCAAGGGAATGCTCCGCCCGTTGGCGATTTTTTTTGCGGAGTTCGCCCGGCGGGCGTTTTGCTGCGGGCAATAAAAAGCCTTGTCCGGTTTGGCAAAGGCGTTACGCAACTCACTGCTCAAGCTCAAAAGAGTAATAATTAAAATAACGCTGGAAAAACCAAAGCCTGACAAGGCGAAGAAGGGCAGCAAACCTGCTGCCGACCTCATTATAATCCGTTCGCCGGAAAAAGGCAAGAACCATTTTAACCGCCCGGGCGAAGGGGAATGCCCGGGCGGTCGATTTGCGGTTATGCGGCCTCTAAAAGCGGTTACTTCCCTACCGCTTTGCGCAAAACGGCGAGGGCGTCGGCCGCGTTAATGGCCTTGTCGCCGTTTAAGTCGGCTACCGCCTGCTGGGCGGCGGTGAGGTCGGTTTTGTGCACGGCGTAGCGCAAAATGGCCAGCGCGTCCGCGGCGTTTACCTTACCGTCGCCGGTCACGTCGCCCGGGGTGCCGGTCGATTGTGAAGGCGTAGACCCGGTAGAAGTGCTGGGGGTGGAACCGGAAGAGGAACTGGGGGTGGATTCAGGTTCGGAAATATCCGGGCCCTCCAACTCTTCCATTTTTGCCATTAAAGCCTGCAATTTTTGGGTGCGGGCTTCGCCCACCAGCTCTTTTGCCGCGTCGCTCAGCCCGTTAAAGTCCGCGTTGGCGCGGTAAACGGCGTTGCGGTGGCTTAAGGTCGCCTGATCCGCTTCCGGCAGCTTGTCAATTTGCGCGTTTACTTCGGCCGCCATGGTTTCGTCTTTGTAGAGGAAGGGGTTGTTCGTCTCTTCGTCTTCCAAATAGAGCACCGCGCCGGTGTCATAGGCCAACCACCAGCGGGGGCCGATGACGAAAGCGTGGGCCAGCGGGTCTTTTTCCGTCGGGTGGTTGTTGACCGCGATATTATAGTACACCGCGTTCCAGCCGCCGTCTGGGTCATAGTACCGCGCCAGCGGAAAACGCGCTTCGCAGCCGTAACCCGTCAGTGCGCCATTGTCGTCCCGCAATTGGAACCCGCACACGTTGGCCGGGTTGTTAAAGTAGGCCTGCGGGTTATTGTCCGTTTCCCCCGTAAAGGTGAATTTATTGGTGCAAACCTCGCCGTGGGCGTCGGTTATCAGCATGTCGTGGGCGAAAATGCGGAAATGCGTGTCGGCGTCGGTCAAGCTTTGGCAGCTTTCGGCAAAGTTGGTAGAGGCGGAGAGCACGTCGGTATCTACCCAAAAGTTGATGTTTTCCAGCTGCGAGGAATGGGGGTTGGGCTCGCCCCCGCCCACCGAAAGCGAAGAAGCGATATCCGAGTCGTGCACCTCTACGTAAAAATAAATGTAGTGGTCGTCGTAAGCGGCGTAAGAGCGCACGGTCACCTCTTCCTGAATGAAATCCAGCGGCAGCTCGCCGTTGCCCTGACTAAAATCGGCCGAGATAATCTGCATGTTGGCGTCGTTCGGGCTGTTGTAGTAGTAATAAGCGCCGTTTTCTTTGGCCCAGTCGTCATCGCGGTACCAGGGGTCCAGCTTACCGTCGATGACAAAGGCGCGGGGTTCGTCCGCCTCCGGCGCTTCGGCCGTTACCGGCAACCCGGCGCTAAAGGTGCAAACCGCAAACAGCGTGGCCAGCAGCAAAGCAAACAATCGTTTCATGATGTCATTCCTCCTGTTTTTTCAATATTTTAAATTCAGCGGGCACGGGGCTGCGCCGCGCTTTGCGCAAAAGTTACCCAACCTGCGGCGGCGGCAGACCCCGCCCGGCGGCAATGCGCCGCAGTTCTTCCAGCGTGGCGGCGTTCACCAACAGGCCGTTGGCCAGCCGCTCGGCGGCGGCTTCGCTTTCTTTTTCGCCGTGAATGTAAATGCGGGGCTGCCCCTCTGCCTTTTGGGCGGAGCGGATTTTTTGCAAATAAGCCGAAAGTCCCTCTTCTATTGCCGCCTTGTCGCCAAACAGGCCGTGGTCGACCGCCATAAAAAAGTGGCAAATCTCTGCCCGGCCGGGCGTTTGGTAAATGCGGTCAGAGGTCGCCCCCTGCGACAAAATGGCGGTGGCAATCTCGCACAGCATGGCGAAGCCGTAGCCCTTGTAACCGGCGGTTTCTTCTCCCGCGCCGCCCACCGGCAAAATGCCGCCGCCCGCCTTGGCAATGATGTTTTGGAGCACCCGGTCGGCGTTTCTG
>CANQGN010000004.1 GCA_947623215.1 uncultured Clostridia bacterium | reverse complement strand
GTTGTGGTGACTTTATTCTAACAGACTCTTTCGCTTTTTTCTATACCGCCGGTCTCACATCTATTGTAACGCTACACCCGCCCGCCGGCTTTTTACAAAAATTTATTGACAAACCCTACCGCCGTCCGGTATAATAGATAAATCGGCGCAAAGGCAAACGTCCGCCGCGCCGGTTGGATTTGTGACATTTGGTTTGTCCCAATTGTTTTGTACCCACGGGGGACGAATCTTGGGTGTAAACCTTCGGAAAGGAGTGTACGTTCCATGCTTAGAACCTTTCAGCCCAAAAAGCGGCATCGCAGCCGGGTGCACGGCTTTCGCCGCCGTATGAGCACCGCCAACGGCCGCAAAGTGCTTGCCCGTCGTCGGGCGCGCGGTCGCAAGGTGCTTAGCGCCTAACGCGAAGAGGTAAGGCCGTTCCCGTCGGTTGCAATGCAAAAAAGGGGGCGAGCGGGGTGGCAAAGCCGGCCGTTTTGCAGCAGAACAAAGACTTTCGCCGGTTGTACGGCAGGGGCAAATCCTGCGTGCACGCCGGCCTTGTGACCTATGCCGCCAAAAATCGCATGGGCGAATGCCGCATAGGCATTACCACCTCTAAAAAAATTGGCAACGCCGTGACGCGCAACCGGGCGCGGCGGGTAATACGCGAGGCCTACCGGGGGCTGACGCCCGAAGGGCCGGGCGCGTATGACGTCGTATTTGTGGCGCGCGCCAAAACCGCCCGCATGAAAAGCACCGAGGTGCAGCGGGTTATGCGGGCGCAGCTAACGCAGCTTGGGGTGCTGCGGCCATGTTAAAGCGACTGGCGCTGGCGCTCATTTGGGTTTACCAAAAGGGCATTTCGCCCTTGACCCCCGCCGTTTGCCGGTTCCAGCCTACCTGCTCTAACTATGCCCGCGAGGCGCTGGAGCGGTTTGGCTTTTGGCGGGGCGGGCTGCTGGCCATGCGCCGGTTTTTTCGGTGCAACCCCTTTCACCAAGGCGGCTATGACCCGGTGCCCGAAAGCTGGGAAGCTGCGAAACGGAGGAGCAAATTGTGAGTTATATCTACCGCGCCATGGGCTGGATTTTGAACGAGCTCTACCAGCTGCTGAGCAAAATAGGGCTGGGCAACTACGCCTACGCCATTTTGCTGTTTACCATTTTGGTCAATCTGGTGTTTCTGCCCCTTAGCATTCACCAGCAGCGCACCATGGCAAAGCAGGTGGGGCTGCGGCCCAAGCTGGAAGCGCTGAAGGCAAAATGCGGCGACGACCAGCGCAAATATCAAACCGAAATGCAGGCGCTTTACCAGCGCGAGAAGGTCAGCATGACCGGCGGCTGCTGGATGCTCTTTATTCGCCTGCCCTTTTTGTGGGGCGTGTGGATGGCCATTCGCAGCCCGCTTTCTTACATTTTAAACGTATCGGATTCGGTGATTGCCTCGGCCAAAGAGCTGCTGATTCAACAGGTGCCTGCCTTTGCCGGCAAAGCCGTAAGTCAAATTGCCGAGCTGGACGTGGTGCACAACATCAGCACGCTGGCCGCGCACGACGCCGGCTTAAAGGACGTAATGGCGAAGGTTCAGTCGCTGAATTTTAACTTTTTCGGCGTCGATTTAACCGAAACCCCCCATTTTACCCTGAATTTTGCCAAGGCCCAGTGGATTTGGGTCATTCCCATTCTCTCGTTTTTAACCGCCATGCTCAGCTCGCTGGTTTCTATGCAAATGCAAAAGAAAACCAACCCCGACATGGGCGGCCAAATGGGCTGCATGATGCTCTCTATGCCCTTAATTTCTCTGTGGATCGCCTTTACCGTGCCGGGCGCCGTGGGCTTTTACTGGGCCTGCTCGAACGTGGTCACCATGGTGGTGCAAATGTTTATGAACCGCTTTTACGGCCCCTATACCATGGTAGCCCGCGAGGCCGCCGCGCGCATGGCCAAGCGAAAAGAAAAAGAACGACAGCTAATGAAAAACAGTGAGGTGTCAGACACTTGATAAAAGAAGCGATTGCCACCGGCGCAGACGTGCGGGAAGCGCAGGAGAAAGCGCGCGCCCAGCTGGGCGACCGCCTGCCGGAACAGGCAGAGGTACAGTACGAAACGCTGGAATTACCAAAAAAGAAGGTTCTGGGTCTGTTTGGCGGCTGCGAAGCCAAGGTACGGGCCTATTATGAATTACCCGACGACAAGCCCTTAAAGCGGGTAGAGAAATACCAGCGGGCGGCGGAAAAACACCCGCCCGAAAAACGGGTGGAAAAGCCAAAAGAACCCCGCCAGAAGCCCCAGCAGGCCGCCCCCGCCGCGGCAGCGGCTGCGGTTTCGGCAAAACCCGCCCCCAAAGAGGCCCCCGCCGAGCAGGCGGCCGCCCCCGCGCCGGAGGCGAAAAAGCTGGAACTGCAACCCATAGAAGACGCCGCCAAACAGGCGGTGGCAACCGCCGGCGAGGCCTTTGTGCGCACGGTGCTGGAGAAAATGGAAATTGAAGCGACCGTAAAAAGCGGTCAGCTGGGCAATAACGTCGCCATTGTGTTAGAGGGCGACCACCTGGGCGCCATAGTAGGCCGCCGGGGCGAAACGCTGGACGCGCTGCAATACCTTACCATGCTGGTGGCCAACCGGGGCGAGGGCGAGTACCAGCGCATTACCCTGAACATTGGCGACTACCGCGAAAAGCGCGAGCGCACCCTGCGGGCGCTGGCCCGCCGCATGGCCAACCAGGCCCTGCGCACCGGCCGCAACGTAACGCTGGAGCCCATGAACCCCTACGAGCGGCGGCTGATTCATACCGCCGTGCAGGAGGTAGAGGGCGTTACCTCCTGGTCGGTGGGCGAAGAACCCGGCCGACGGGTGGTTATCGGCACCGAAAAAGGCGGCCGCCGGGGCGGGGGAGACCGCCCGCGTGCGAACCGTCGCCGGGAGGCGGCGCAGCCTGCCGACCCCAACCGCGAGCAGAAAAAAGACGTGGATTCCGCGCCGCTTTACGGCCGTATTGGCTAACGGCTTGCCGGTTGATTCTTACTATAATATAATATGTATCGCAAGGCGGCCGCTGCCCCTACTGGTAAAGGGGGAGCGGCCGCCTTGCTGCGCTTAGCTTGGGTTCAGCTTGGCGGGCAGGGGGTTTTCTCCCCTTCCTCGCGGCGGTGCGTGGGGGTTACGTGGGGCGGGCAAACGTGCAAAAAAAGCCGAATTTTGGCAAAAAGTGGGAGCGGTTGCGCCGCTTTTCCCCCCTGCCGTTCCCACTTTCTCTTCTCATTCATCATTTTTCAAATATCTTAAAAGAAAAAAGCGACCCCTCTTGGGGGGCAAGAGAGGCGGCAATCCCCTAAATGACCGGCGGCGGTGGGCAAAATCCACAAAAAACCCGGTCTTTTCGGCGAGGTTTTGGCTGCTTTCCGGCTGCGTTCTATTTTTAACGATTGCAAAAACAAAGAAAAAACGCCAAAACACGAAGAAACCAAGTAAAAACCTGCTAAAACAAATTCTTAAAAAGCGGGCATCGATTTTCATGGTCAATTTGCCAAGCGACTTGTGGTTTTCGTTTTTCCAACCACAAGATATAGAAAAGGTTACAAGTCTGTAACCTTTTATTTATTTTTACAGAACTAAAAGTTTGGTAAATCCTCTGAATTTTATTCGCCCGCAAACGGTTGACAAACCAATTTTCGGTGCATATAATTCACGTGTTCCGGCAAAACTGTCCGTAAGGCGAGGGGAGCTGAACACACGCCGCCCCTCGCCTTAAGGCGGGCAGTGCCGACCGCAGCGACCGGCCCCGGCCGCCCGCTGCGACCCCCCTCCCGTTAGGCGAACGGGAAAACAGAAAGGTGAATTTTTCATGACCGATCAAATCAACCCCCGACGATGTGCGAAACGAAAGTTTAAACTGCGCAGCTCTTTATTTGCCGGCGTTTGCCTCTTTGCTTTTGCGGCGGCGCTCACGCTTTCGGGGCTGCACAGCCCCGCCCGCACGGTTGCGGTGTATTATAACGGCCTTTGCCAGCCGGCAGAGGTAACCGCGACCGACGTAGAGGGCATGTTAGAGCAGGCGGGTATTGAAGCCGCCGCCGGGGAATACGACTACGAGCAAACCGAAGAGGGCGAAGTGCTGCGGGTCAGCCCCCTCTTTACCCTTACGGTTCGGGCAGACGGCGAAACCAAAACCCTGACCGCCCGCACGAACACCGTGCAAAGCGCGCTGGACTCTTTGGGCGTAACGGTGGGCCGCCGCGACCTGGTAACCCCCGCCGTTGATACGATTTATAACGAAAACTGCGACATTGTGGTGCAGCGGGTGCGCTTTACCAGAGATACCGTTACCGAGCCCGTTGCCTACGGCGTAACTTATGAAGAGACCGCCTCGCTGCCCAAGGGCCAAACCAGGGTAAAAACGGCCGGCGCCAACGGCAGCCAAACGGTGGTCTATAACGAAAAATGGGTAGACGGCGAGCGGGTAGAGCGCACCGCGCTTTCTGCCACGCTGGCCGTAGCCCCTAAGGACGAAGTGGTGCTGCGCGGCACTAAGGTTTACCCCAAGGGAGAGGCGGTAACCACCGACGAAGCGCTGAATGAAAAACTGGTGTCGCCCCTTTGCCCCGACCAGCCCATCGCGGTAGACGACGACGGCCGCCCTCTGAGCTACCGGCGGCAAATCAACGGCATTGCCACCGCCTACACCGCCTCTGAAGGCGGGCTTACCTCTACCGGCCCGCTGGCCCAGCTGGGCTATATTGCCGTAGACCCCAGCGAAATTCCCTACGGCACCATGATGTATATTAAAACGGCCGACGGCAGCTACTACTACGGCTACGCCAAGGCGGCCGACACCGGCGGATTTATTTCCGGCCCGGTTACGGTAGATTTGTATTTTTCAAGCGAAGCCGAGTGCCGCCAATTTGGCGTGCGGGACGTCGAAATTTACATTCTGTAACGCCCCGCCCCGGCGACCGCTTTTCTCTTACAAAAAGAGGGAATCTCATGACCGACCGGCTGCTCTTTTGCGGGCAAAGCAACATGCAGGGGCAGTACGTCGCCGGTCATGAAGAGGAAGAAAAACAACAGCATACCCGGGCGCACCCCCTCGAACGGAAACCCCGCAGCCAATCGCTGCGGGGTTCGTTTGCGCAAAAGGGTCTTTTCTTTTGCCGCCGGGTGTGGTAAAATAAGAGGGAAGAAAAGGCCGCGCGGGGCGGCCATAGCCAATCGACCGGGTTTTTCTCTCACGGGGGCCGAGCCGGTCAAGCGAGCAAAAAAGGGAGGCGGCACATGGGCGAGCTGCAATTTTGCGCCCCCTGCCTGTTTGGGTTAGAGGGCATTTTGGCCGACGAGCTGCGCCGGTTAGAGGCGGCGGACGTGCGCCCCGAAAACGGCCGGGTGTGGTTTAGCGGCCCGCCTGCCATGCTGGCGCGGGCCAACCTTTGCCTGCGCACGGCCGAGCGGGTTGGGCTGGTGCTGGGGCGGTTTCATGCCGAGACCTTTGACCAGCTGTTCGAGGGGGTGGCCGCCCTGCCGCTGGAAGAATGGATTGGCCGCGAAAACGCCTTTCCGGTCAAGGGCTGGTCGCTTTCTTCCGCCCTGCACAGCCTGCCGGACTGCCAGGCGATTATTAAAAAAGCGGCGGCCAAGCGGCTGGCGGGGGCCTACCGGCAAGACTGGCTGGTTGAGACCGGCCCCGCCGTGACCATTCGCTTCTTTTTGCATAAAAACGAGGCGACCGTGATGCTGGATACCTCCGGCGCGGGGCTGCACAAGCGGGGCTACCGGCGAGAGGGTTCGGCCGCCCCGTTAAAAGAAACGCTGGCGGCCGCGCTGGTGCTGCTCGCCCGCCCGTATGAAGATTCGGTGTTGTACGACCCCTTTTGCGGGTCGGGCACCATTCTAATCGAGGGGGCGCTCATCGGCTGCAACGCCGCCCCCGGGCTGCGGCGGCGCTTCGCGGCCGAGCGGTGGGGTTCGGTAGACCCCGCCCTGTTTGCGGCCGAGCGGGCGCGGGCGCTCGCCGCCGTGCGTCGCGAGGCCCCCTTTCGCTGCGTGGGGGCAGACGCCGACCCGGCCATGACCGCTTTAACCCTTGCCAACGCCAAAAAAGCGGGCACGGCCGCCCGCCTTACGGTGCAAACCACTCCGTTTGAGCGCTTTGCGCCGGGCACCCCCCGCGGCATTGTGGTAACCAACCCGCCCTACGGCGAGCGACTGCTCGACCGGCAGGCCGCCGCCGGGTTAATCGCCCAAATGCGGCGGTTGTTCCCCCGTCGGCCGGGCTGGCGGTATGGGGTCATTTCGCCCGAAGAATCGTTTGAGCAATTGTTCGGCCGCCCGGCCGATAAAACCCGCAAGCTCTACAACGGCATGTTGGAGTGCCGCTATTACCTGTATTATAAATAAACAGTCGGGAGGAAAAAACGATGCGCAGCGTTTTTATTCTCAACCCGAACGCCGGAAAAAGAAAAAGCGCCGCAGCGCTGGCGCAAAAAATTGAAACTTTTTTTAAAAGCCGGGGCGAGGCGGCCGAGGTGGTGTGGACCCAGCGCCCGGGCGACGGGCGGCGGCTGGCGCGGGCGCTTAGCGAAACGGGCGAGCCGCTGCGGCTGTTTGCCTGCGGGGGAGACGGCAGCGTGTTTGACGTGCTAAACGGCATGGCCGGGCGCGAGCACTGCACGCTGGGGGTTCTGCCCTGCGGCACCGGCAACGACTTTTTACGCTCTTTTACCGGCCGCGAGCATTTTGAAAGCTTAGAAGACCAGCTGGCGGGGCGAGAGGTGCGGCTGGACGTATTGCAGGCCGGCGAGCACTATTGCTTAAACCAGGCTTCGCTTGGGCTGGACGCGCAGGTGTGCGCCCATAAAGACGCTTTTCGCCGCCTGCCGCTGGTGGGCGGGCAGGCGGCCTACGTGCTCGCGCTGCTGGTCTGCTTTTTTACCGCCATTCGCCACCGCTTTACCATTTCGGTAGACGGCGGCCCACCGCAGCCGGGGGAGTACCTGCTTGCGGTGGCGGCCAACGGCCGGTTTTACGGCGGCGGGTTTGAAAGCGCCCCCCACGCCCGGCCGAACGACGGATTGCTGGACAGTTTAAGCATTACCGCCGTCTCTCGCCTGCGGGTGCTCTCTCTTTTGCGGCGGTACGCCAGGGGCGAGCACCTTAGCTACCCCATTTGCCATTACCGGCAGGGGCATACCCTGCGGGTAACGGCAGAGAAAGAAATGGCGCTGAATTTAGACGGCGAAGTGTTTCGAGCCCAAGACGTGACCCTTTGCCTGCGGCCGGGCTTTTTGCGCTTTTGGCTGCCGCGCGGCAGCGATTTTCACATTCCGCCGCAGCCGCAGGCTTAAATTTAAATTGCTAAAAAGAGGCGACAACCTCTGCCTTATACCCCCGCAGCCACACGGTGGGGGTAATGCGCAGCGAGTAGCCGTGCCCCGGCTGGCAAATCCAGGCGCTGGGGGTGCGGGCGGGCAGGCCGCACTGGGCTAAAATGGCCATGATGCACCCGCCGTGGGTGCAAACCGCCACTTCGGTTTCGCCCTGCTGCATAACTTCTTCCATAATTTTGGCAAAGCCCACCACGCTGCGTTTAAAAAACCGCTCGTTCGGCTCGCCCCCCGGCGGCGTGCCGCCCGAAAGCCATGCGGCGTAGGCCGGCAGGTCTTTCAGCTCGGCGGCCGTTTTGTTTTCAAACTCCCCAAAGTCGCATTCGGTTAAATCCGGCGCAATGCGGGGGGTGTGGTCGGGGTAGAGGATTTCTACCGTTTGGCGGCAGCGCAGCAGCGGGCCGCAGTAAACCGCCTGCACGGGAAAAAACGGTTCCTCCGCCACCAGGTCGCGCAGCTCCTGCCGGCCGCGCTCGGTCAGGGGCAGGTCGGTGCGGCCGACGTACCGCACCGAGCCGTCCGGTTCCGGTTCGCTCTCCCGCCCGTGGCGAATCAGGTGCACGCGATAGGTCTTCATGACAAAAATAGCCCCTTTACAAATAATCTCTACTCTATTATAATATACTATATGTATAAATACAAGCCCCCTTGCCGGGCAAAAAAGGAGGAACGGCCGCATGAGCAACGCATTTGCCTACAACATGACCGCCCTGCGGCGGCAAAAAGGCGTTACCCAAAAGGCGGCCGCCGAGCAGCTGGGTATTTCGCAGTCGCTGCTCTCTCACTACGAGAAAGGGCTGCGGGCCTGCAGTTTAGACTTTTTGCTGCGGGCCTCGGCCTTTTACGGGGTGAGCTGCGACCGGCTGCTGCGCCCGCCGGAAGAGGCGGCCGACCCCCTGCCGCCGGAGGAAGCGCAGCTGCTGGCGGCGGTGCACATTGTGTTTGACTCGCTAAAGGGCGAGGCGGGCGAAGCGCTGCGCGGCCCGGCCTACCGGTTTATGGCCATGGCCTGCTACCGGCTGTTTCGGCTGCTTTACGCCGGGGGCGAACAGGGGGAGGACTTTACCTGCTCGCCCTACGCCTACCGGGCGCTGGCCGACGCCGCCATGCAGGTAAGCGAGGCAAAGCTAAGCTGCCTGCTTGCCGGTGAAGGGGGCGCCCCGCCCGTACAGGCGGAGGCACTGACCGCCGGGTTTGCGGGGCTGGCGGAGCATTATCCACAGGAATTCCCCCGCCTGGTGCGCTTATTGCACGAGGCGGAACAAGAAATGAAGGAGCGATAACACGACATGGCAGAACAAACAAGCAAAGCGGCCGAGCTGAAAAAACAGCTGGCCGAAACCCGCCAAAACGGCTGGAACCGGCTGGCGGCCGGGGAAGAACAGGCGGTAGAAGAATTTTGTAAAGGGTATATGGACTTCTTAGCCGAGGCCAAAACCGAGCGAGAGGCCGCCGCGTGGGCCACGCGCGCGCTGGAGGCGGCGGGCTTTGTGCCGCTCATGCCGGACGCCGCCTACAAGCCCGGCGACCGGGTTTACCGCGTAAACCGCGACAAAGCGGTGGTGCTGGCGGTCATTGGCAAGCGCTCCCCGCGCGAAGGGGTGCGTATTGCCGCCGCCCATATCGACTCCCCCCGGCTGGACTTAAAGCAGCACCCGCTGTACGAGGCAGACGAGCTCGCCTACCTGAAAACCCACTACTACGGCGGCATTCGCAAATACCAGTGGCCCACCGTGCCCATGGCGCTGCACGGGGTGGTGGTGCTGCGCGACGGCAGCCGCCAAACGGTAAACATTGGCGACCAGCCGGGCGACCCCTGCTTTGTGGTAACCGATTTGCTGCCGCATCTCGCCGCGAGTCAGGACAAACGCACCCTCTCTGACGGGGTGCGGGGCGAAGAGCTGAATTTGCTGGTGGGCAGCCGCCCCTTTAACAACGATGAAGAAAGCGAGCAGGTAAAGCTGCGGGTGCTGCAGCTGCTCTTTGAGCGCTACGGCATGTGCGAAGCCGACTTTTTGTCGGCCGAGTTAGAGGCCGTACCGGCCGGGCGGCCGGTTGAAATCGGCTTTGACCGCTCTATGATTGGCGGCTACGGGCAAGACGACCGCGTGTGCGCCTACCCGGCGCTCATGGCGGCATTGCAGCTGGACCAGCCGGAATACACCGCCGTTACCGTGCTGACCGACAAAGAAGAAACGGGGTCAGACGGCAACACCGGCCTGCAATCTGCCTACTTCCGCTATTTTATAGAGGATTTGGCGGAGGCCTTCGGCTGCCGCGCGCGGGAGATTTTTTCTGCCTCTACCTGCCTTTCGGCAGACGTAAACGCCGCCTACGACCCCACCTTTGCCGACGCTTTTGAAAAACGCAACGCCAGCTACCTCGGCAGCGGCGCGGTCATTACCAAATACACCGGCGCACGGGGCAAGTACGACACCTCTGACGCCTCGGCCGAATTTACCGGCGACATTCGCCGCCGTATGGACGCCGCCGGCGTGGTGTGGCAAACCGGCGAGCTGGGCAAGGTTGATAACGGCGGCGGCGGCACCGTGGCCAAATATATTGCCAATTTAGACGTAGACACCATAGACTTGGGGGTGCCGGTGCTGTGTATGCACGCCCCCTTTGAGGTAGTCTCTAAAGTAGACGTGTATATGACCTACCGGGCTATCGCCGTCTTTTTCGGCGACTAAAAAACGCTTCGTCCCCCGCCGGGCGGCAGCCTGCGGCGGGGGACGAAGGAAAAAGCAAAAAAAGGGAGGGGTTCTACCGTGCAAAATAAAATCCGTTTAACCGTGGGCGGCATAGAGTACATGGTGCTTTCAGACGAAGACGAGGCCTTTGTGCGCCGCCTGGGCGAAGACTTAGACGAAAAGCTGGAGGAAATTCGGCGGGGCAACCGTCGGCTTTCTACTACCATGGTGGCCATTATGGCGGCGCTGGACTACAGCGAGCAGCTGGCCAAAAGCCGGGCAGAGTGCGGGGAACTGCGCCGCCGGTTGGAAAACGCCGAGCGGGCGGGCGCCTGCGAGCGCTTAAACGGCGAAGAAGCCCGCCGCGAAATAGAACGCCTCTCAGAAGAGCTCTGCCGCCTCCGCCAGCAGGAATCCGCCGGGTGCCCCTGACCCGGTGCAAAACGGCGCCCGGTGTGGGGTCCTGGTCGGCCGATTGGTACTATCTGCTAAATAGAAAAATAGATTTTTGTGGAATTTCTACAAAATCTTCCGGGGTTCCTTGGCACTAATGGAGAAACGACGGGCGGACTGCATATTTTTGTTGACTTTTGACCGCCCATTCGATAATATTAGATGTGCCAAATGTGCCAAAAATCCGACGCTTTGCTTGTGAAAGTTGCCGGTTCCTTTGTGAATATTGACCAGTTTGGACGGTGTGTTTTTTTGCTGAATCGCCAAACCCTACAGGGGGGTTAGACGGTTTTGCTCTCTTTTTGGTTTCTCTACCATTTTGGAAAGGGCGATGAATAAATGAAATTGTTGAAACGCGGCCTTGCCGCCGGCCTGGCGCTGGTGATAAGCCTTACGGCAGCGGGCGGCGCGGCATACGCGCAAAATGAAACGCAGACGGCTGGAAGCGCCCAAACGTCCGCCGCGGCCGGAACGACCGCGCAGGACGATTTGTCCGCCTCCTTTTCCAAATACAAATACTCCGAGTACATACGCGACCATGCCGACACCCCCTACGCCGCCGGTTCGTTTACCGTAAAGGCGAGCGATTACGACCGGGCGGCGAGCTCCGGCGACGTTTCGGCGGAATTGCAGTACGAAGGGGCGGAGGATTTCCCGGCGGACGGCATAAAAGGCGCTTCCATTTTAACCGGCGAAAACGCAACGGTGGCGTGGAACGTGCAGGTGCCGGCCGACGGGCTTTATGCCATTAACGTGCTCTACTACACCCTGCCGGGCAAAAACTCCGACATTGAACGCGCCCTTTATATTGACGACGAGCAGCCTTTTACCGAGGCGAACGCGCTGGCCTTTCCCCGTACCTGGCGGGATGATGAAAATGGCTTCAGCGACGAGGGCTTTCAAACCGATATTCACGGCAACGAGGTGCGGCCCGAATCGGTAGAATGCAACGGCTGGTACGACGTAGACTGCCGCGACACCAGCGGCAACTACGGCGAGCGGCTCTACTTTTACTTTACCAAAGGCGCCCACCGGCTGACCCTGCGCTCGCAGCGCGAGGCCATGGTGGTCAATCGCCTGCTTTTTTACGTGCCGGAAAATGATATTTCTTATGCCGAACTGCGGCAGCAGTACCAGGCGGCCGGTTACACCTACGGCACCGACGCTTCGGTAGAGGAAGACAGCGTAGCCGTAAAGGTACAGGCAGAGCGGCCCTACCGCAAGTCTTCTACCACCCTGTATGCCGAAGACGACCGTACCAACCCGGCCATGGAACCCTATTCTTACGACTTAATTAAACTCAATGAAATCAGCGGCGGCAAATTTACCTCTCCCTACCAGTGGCTGACCTGGCAGGTAAACGTAAAAGAAGCCGGGCTGTACAAAATCGTTACCCGCTACCAGCAGTCGTCGAAAGACGGTACCTTCTCCAACCGCACGCTTTACATAAACGGCGAGGTACCCTGTGCGGAGGCGCGCTACATCCGTTTCCATTACGACAGCGCCTGGCAGGTGCAAACCCTCGCCTCTGCCGAGGGAGAAGAACTTTACTTCTACTTCCACGAGGGCGTGAACACCATCACGCTGGAGGTTACCCTGGGCGAGTTTGCCGACATTCTCGACCGGGTCGATTCCATTGTGTATAATTTAAACGAATGCTACCGGGATATTTTGATGATTACCGGTTCCAGCCCCGACCCCTACCGCGACTACTCCTTCCGCAACATTATTCCCGACACGCTGGCCGAAATGGAAGAAAACTCGGCCCAGATTAAGCAGGTGGTAGCGGATATTGAGTCGCTGGTGGGCGACGCCGGTTCCTTTACCAGCAGCTTTAAAACTCTGCTGCAAGACGTAGACGCCATGACCGAGGACCCCAACATTATCGCCAAGCGGCTGGATAACTTTAAGTCCAACCTCGGTACCATTTCTACCTGGCTGCTCAACGCCACCTCGCAGCCGGTCAGCTTAGACTGGTTAATGGTCGCCCCTAAAGAAGAAGCCAACCCCAAGGCCAGCAAGGGCTTCTTCGCCGGGATGAAGCACCAGTTTATGATGTTCTTGGCCTCCTTCTATATGGACTACGACGAGGTAGGCCGTATGTCGGAATATACCGACGCGACAGACGAAATCACCGTTTGGGTTACCACCAGCTTGGACCAGTCGCAAATTCTCCGCTCGCTTATTGATAACCGGCTTGGTAACTCTGACCTGAAAGTAAACCTACAGCTGGTAAACGCCGCCACCGTGCTGCCCTCTATTGCGGCCGGTACCGGGCCGGACGTCATTTTGGGCGTGGCCTCTACCGACCCCATTAACTACGCCATTCGCGGCGCGGTAACCGACGTTACCCAGTTTGACTCTTACGACGAGGTAGTAAAACGGTTTAACGAAAACGCCGTTATTCCCTACCGCTACAAGGGCAAAACCTACGGCCTGCCAGAGACCTTTACCTTCCCCATGCTCTTTTACCGGCGCGACGTGCTCTCAGAGCTCGGCATTCCCGTGCCGGAGACCTGGCAGGACGTGTACAACTGCATTGTAAAGCTCAACATGAACTCCATGCTCTTTGGTATTCCGCAGGCCATTACCACCTACGGCACGCTGCTTTACCAAAACGACGGTGCCTTCTATAATGAAGACGGTACGGCCTCGGCGCTCAACTCCGCTACCGCCATTCAAATTTTTGAAAAATGGACGGAGTTCTTTACGGCTTACGATTGCCTGGTCACCTACGACTTTGCCAACCGCTTCCGTACCGGCGAAATGCCCATTGGCATTGCCGACTACACCCAGTACAACCAGCTGAGCGTGTTCGCGCCCGAAATTAAGGGCCTGTGGGGCTTTACCCGGGTGCCCGGCACCCCCAAGGCCGACGGCACGATAGACCACCGCACGCTGGCCTCCGGCACTGCCTCTATTATTTTAAGCTCGTCGCAAAACCGCGAGGCCGCCTGGCGCTTCTTAGAGTGGTGGACCAGCACCGACGTGCAGGTTGCCTACGGCCGCGAGATAGAGAGTATTTTGGGCACCGCCTCCCGCTACAACACCGCCAATTTGGAGGCCGCGTCCCAGCTGCCCTGGAGCACCGCCGACTTTAAGGGAATAGAAGAGGCATGGGGCTACGCCACCGCCCTGCCGGAGTACCCCGGCAGCTACATTTTGGGCCGGTACGTCAACTTTGCCTTCCTGGAAGTGGTAAACAACGACGCCAACCCCGGCGAAGAACTGCTTGACTACGTGAAGATGATTAACGAAGAGCTCACCAGAAAGCAGGCAGAGTTTGCCGGCGTGGAATAAGGGCCGTGCAGGAAACGAGGGAGTAATGATATGAAACTGAAGCGAGAAAAAGAGCCCCGGCGCAGGTTAACGGGCAAAGAGGTCGCCGCCCGCATGTGGAGCGACCGGGCGGGCTATCTGATGTGCCTGCCCTTTGTGGCGCTGTTTATCTGCTTTACCGTGGTTCCGGTTGCCATTTCCATCTTTTACAGCTTTACCGACTTTAACATGCTGCAAACCCCCCATTTTGTCTGGTTCCAAAACTACACCAGACTCTTCCTGCGGGACGATATTTTTCTCATTGCCATTCGCAATACCGTTATTTTAGCCGGTATTACCGGCCCCGTAGGCTACATGATGTGTTTCTTCTTCGCTTGGGCGCTTAACGAGTTTACCCCCCGTGTGCGCGCGGTGTTAACCCTCATGTTTTACGCCCCCTCCATTTCGGGCAACGCCTACCTTATTTTTACCCTGCTCTTTTCGGGCGACAGCTTTGGCTTTATTAACGCTTGGCTGATCAAACTGGGTCTTATTAACTCGCCCATTCTGTTTTTCCAAGACACCAAGTACATGATGCCGCTGGTCATTGTGGTGTTGCTCTGGACCAGCCTTGGCACCAGCTTCCTGTCGTTCATCGCCGGCTTCCAGGGGGTAGACCGTACCTACTACGAGGCCGCCGCGGTAGACGGCGTAAGCAACCGCTGGCAGGAGCTGTGGTACGTTACCCTGCCGCAAATGAAAGAATCGCTCATGTTCTCCGCCGTTATGAGCATTACCGGCGCCTTCAGCGTGGGCCCCACCATTAACGGCCTCGTTGGCTTCCCCAGTACCGGCTACGCGGTGCACACCATTATGCACCACTTAGAGGACTACGGCGGACAGCGGTTTGAAATGGGTTATGCCTCCGCCATTGCCACCTTGCTTTTCGTGCTGATGATTGTCTGCAACAAGGTGATTCAGAAGATGATCCGAAAGGTAGGTAACTGACATGGCAAGAATTAAACAGACCCGCATTAACCGCTCGGCGGGCGGCGACGTTTCGCTGCTTATCATCGTTCTGCTTTTCGCCTTTATTATGGTGCTGCCCATGTACTACGCCATTGTGCAGTCCTTAAAGCCGCTGGACGAATTGTGGATTTTCCCGCCCCGCTTTTGGGTTACCCACCCCACCTTTAAGAACTTCCAGGACCTTTTTCAAAACTTAAACGATTCCTGGGTGCCCTTTTCGCGCTACATCTTCAACACCCTGTTCGTTTCCATTATCGGCACCTTCGGCCACGTCATTATCGCCTCTATGGCCGCTTACGCCCTCTCCAAAAAACGGTTTTACGGTTCCAAGTTTATTTTTAAAACCGTTCAGCTCTCGCTGATGTTTACCACCGCCGTAACCAGCATTCCCACCTTTATGGTGATGCGCAGCCTGCATTTAATCGACACCTACTGGTCCATTATTTTGCCGGCCTTCTCTTCTTCGCTGGGTCTTTACTTAATGAAGCAGCATATGGAGGCCATGGTGCGCGACGCCATTATAGAGGCCGCCAAAATAGACGGCGCGGGAGAAATGCGCATTTTCTGGACGATTGTAATGCCCATGGTAAAGCCCGCCTGGCTGACGTTGATTGTTTTCTCCTTCCAGGGCTTGTGGAACGCGACCGGCGCCGCTTACATTTACAGCGAGCAGCTAAAGAGCTTAAACTACGCGGTGTCGCAAATTGTTTCGGCCGGTATTGCCCGTGCGGGTACCGCGGCCGCCTCCATTGTGTTTATGATGATTCTGCCCATTCTGGTTTTCGTGTTCTCCCAGAGCAGCATTGTCGAAACCATGTCGTCCTCCGGTATTAAGGAATAACGACAGACCAGTTAACAGGAATAGGGGAGAGATTGGCTTATGCAAAAACGCAAACGCGCTTTAACCGCGGTTTTAACGGCGGCGCTGCTGCTGGGCATGTGGGCGTCTACCGCCGCCGCGGCGAGTGACGAGGTGCTCTCGGCTGTGGTGCCGTACGATACTTACGTATATGATTACGACGGCAACGCGGTCATTACCCCGCACGCCTATATGCCATCCGCCGTGATAGACGGCGAAGATATGGGCGTTGGCAGCTTAAACAGCCCGGCCGATATGGAAGTGGACGAGGCAGGCTGCCTGTATATTATGGATACCGGCTACACGGTAGACATGTCTACTTTAACCAACGTAATGGAATACACCGCCGCCCCCGCGCCGGAAGAAGAACCGGCCGAGTCCCCCGCCGACGGGGCGGAAGACGCGGCGGCAGCGGAAGGGGAACCGGCGGCCGATGACGGCATGAGCGAGGACGCCGCCCCGGCCGAAGGGGCCGGCGGGGGAGACGCCGGCGGCGCGCTGGACACCAGCGGTTTCCACGGCCGACTGATTATTTTAAACCCCGACTACACCGTAAAGCGCATTATTACCACCTTTGACAACGGCGGCAAAACCGACGGGTTTTCTTACCCCGAGGGATTAACGGTGGCCTACGACGGCACCATTTACGTGGCCGACACCATGCACGGCCGCATTGCCCGGTTTGACCAGAACGGCCGGTTAATCGAGTCGTTCGGCGACCCGCAAATTGCTTATTTTGACGCCGACTTTACCTACCGCCCCACCAAAATTTCGGTCGACGCCTCCAACAATATGTTCATCATCGCCTCCAGCGTTACGCAGGGCATTATTTTGCTCGACCCCACCGGCGAATTCTCTGGCTTTGTGGGGGCGCAGCAGGTGTCTTACAGCGTTATCGACTACATTTGGAAGAACATATTGTCGGAAGAAGCCCGCAGCCGCATGGTGGACTTTGTACCGACCGAGTACAACAACATGAAAATAGACGAAGACGGCTTTTTGTACGCCACCACCGCTACTATAGACGCGGACGACATTGCCAACGCCGTTTTCACCAAGTCGAAAGAAAGCAAATATTCGCCGGTCAAACGGCTGAACCCCACCGGCAACGACGTGTTGATTCGCAAGGGCTATTTCTCTACGGTGGGCGACGTGGCCTTTGGCTACAACTCGCTGGGTTCGCCCATGACCTCGGTAATTGAAGACGTGGCCCTGGGCCCCAACGGGCGCTACACCATATTAGACAGTTTTCACAACCGCATTTTCACCTACTCGGCCGACGGCGAGCTCATTTACGCCTACAGCGGCGAGGGCTACCAGGCGGGCAACAGCCGCATTCCGGTCTCGATTACCTACCGCGGCACCGACCTGCTGCTGCTCGACCAGGGTACCGCTTCGGTTACTGTGTTTACCGCTACCGAGTACGGCAAGCTGATAGACGACGCCTACGCCTGCTACAAGAGCTACGACTACGAAAAGAGCATGGACTACTGGCGGCAGGTGCTCAACGAAAACGCCAACTTTGACATTGCTTACGACGGTATTGGCAACGCGCTGATGCAGGAGGAGCGGTACGACGAGGCGGTAGACTACTTCCGCTATTCCAACAACAAGGACCGTTACTCTGACGCGCTGGGCGAAAACCGCGCCTCCATGATAGAGCACAACCTGCTGTGGCTGGTGCTGGCGGTCGTGGTGCTGCTTTACCTGGTGGTAAAGCTCTTTGGCTGGATTGGCCGTCGCAACCGCGCACCCAAATACCAAGACAAGCACGAAACCTTCTTAAACCGCTTTTTATACAGCTTTTATATTATGATTCACCCCTACGACGGTTTTTGGGACGTGAAGCATGAAAAACGCGGCAGCGTGCAGGCCGCAACCGCGCTGGCGGCCTTCCTCGCGGCGGCGCGCATCTTCTCTAAATTCTTTACCAACTACCTCTTTAACGACGCTTATGGCACCAAAATTTCGGTGATTCAGGAAATTTTAATCGTCTTTTTGCCGCTGCTGCTGTGGACCCTCACCAACTGGTGCGTTACCACCCTGGCAGACGGCGAGGGCAGCATGAAGGACGTGTACGTTTTCACCGCCTATGCGCTCATGCCCATGACCTTGTTTACCATTTTAAACACCGTGCTCTCGCACGTGCTGATTTTGGACGAAGCGATGTACCTCACCTTCTTCTCATCCCTCGGGGTAATCTGGAGCGGCTACCTGCTCTTTGCCGGCAACACCCAAACCCACCGCTACACCGTCGGCAAGAGTCTCTTCTCCATTTTCATGGCTGTTCTGGGCATGGCTATCGTGGTATTCCTTGTGCTGGTTATCTTTACCACCTATCAACAAATTTACAGCTTTATCGACAGTGTTGTAAAAGAAATTACCTATCGTATTTAGCGCACTGCAAAACGGGTACGATACGCACAAATTTTGCCGCGCGGGCGGCAGAACGGATGGGAGCTTATGATGAAGCGCATACTGTATAAACCATTTCTGGTCTTGCTGTGTTTGTGCCTGCTGCTTTCGGCGGCAGGCTGCGCCAAAGACGACGCTGCGCCTGCCGGTGAAGACGGGGCGGAGCAGACCGATTTGCTGAATGACGGCGTGCCCTACACGCCGCTGGGGGTAAGCCACGGCCTCACCCTGGTGGCCGAAAACGACCGCTACCAGCTGCTGCTGGACGAAGCCACCTCTACCATTGGGGTGTACGTGAAAGCCAGCGGCTACCTGTGGAAGTCTAACCTGGGCGAAGAAGAGGTTGCCGCCATCAGCAATGAAGAAATTGCCTATGACTACCGCTCGCAGGTGTTGATTTCTTACTACAACTCCAGCAACACCGAGGTGCTTTACAACAGCTACCAGTACGCCGTGATGGAAAACGACGAGTACAACCCCACGGTGAAATATTTTGAGCGTGAGAACGGCCTGCGCATTGTTTACCGCATTGGCCAAAACGTAGACGATTTTTACATGCCCATGGTGCTCACGCAGGAATATTACGACCGGCTGTTTGGTCAGCTTTCGCCGGAAGACGCCGAGACCTTGAGCTTTTACTACGAGCCGTTGGTGTACGACGAAGTAGACCCCGAGCTGATTGACCGCTACAAGCTGCAATACAAAAACTTCTCGCCCGGCGACACCATTTACCAGTGCGCCACCACCTCTAAGGTAGTAAAGCAGCAGTGCTACAACGACTACCTGCGGGGCATTGTAGACCTGGAGTTTTTGGAAGAAGCCTACGACGCCGCCGGGTACGGCTACTCGCTGCCCGACGCCCCGCAGTTTACCGTGGCGCTTGACTATACCTTAACCCCCGAGGGCCTGAGCGTAAACGTGCCCATGGACGTGGTAGAGTATAACGACAACGCCTTCCGCCTGCACTCCATAGAGGTGCTGCCCTACTTTGGCGCGGTAACCGCCGGCAGCGGCGAAATGTTCCTGCCGGACGGCAGCGGCGCCATGATTGATACCGAAGTCAAAACCATGGCCTCCATTGGCCTGCCCTTCTACGGCGCCGACCGCAGCCTGTGGACGGAAGAAGTAGCCGAAAACATGCAGCAGGCCTCCCTGCCGGTTTACGGTATCAACACCGGCAAAAACGCCTTTGTGGCCTACGTTTCAGACGGCGCGGCGGTCGGCACGGTAGAGTGCCACCCCAAAAACGACGTCTACCCCTACGCCTACATTGGCGGCAGCTACATCATTCACCCGTTCGAGACCTTCGTTTCTAACGGCGCGACCGCCAGCGCTACCATGCAGCGCTACGCCTCTGACCCCTACACCGGCAACATAGCGCTGGACTACCGCTTTATTTCCGGCGATAGCTTAACGTATGTAGATATGGCCAAGGCGGTGCGCAACTACCTGTTCAGCGGGCACGACCGTGTGGCAGACGATACCCTGCGTTTTTACTACGACACCTACGGCATGGTGCTGCGCAAAGAGAACTTTTTGGGCTATGCCTACAACAAAAAGGTGGCCCTTACCACCTTTGAGCAGGCGCAGGGCATTTACGACCGCTTAAACGAGGCGGGCATTACCAACATAGCCGTGCGCTACAATAACTGGTATAACGACGCCTACGTCAACAAGCTCTCGAACATCGGCAAAGTAAGCGGCGTAATAGGCGGCCGGGGCGACATGACCGACTTTATGGCCTACGTAACCGAAAAGGGCGGCCGGGTTTACCCTAACGTGGAGCTGATTATGGAAAAATACTCCACCAGCCTTTCAAACGCCACCTGGCATTCCAAGTTTATAGACGGCACGCTCATTAACTGGTATGAGAGCGACTTGTGGACAGACGGCGTAACCGCCGATTTAAACCGCATTGTAGTCAAAAGCGGCGAAGTGGTAAAACGCCTGCCCGGCATAACCGGCAAGCTGCAAAAGCTGGAGGTACCGGGGGTAGCCCTTTCTACCGTGGCCAACCAGCTCTTTACCGACTTTACCGAGGACCGGGTCAAATACCGCGACGGTGTGGAAGACGACATGGTAACCGTGCTGCAGCAGCTCTCGGAGCAAATGCCGGTTATGGTAGAGGGCGCCAACGCTTACGCCCTGCCCTATGCCAGCGAGGCGCTGGACGTTTCTATGGGGTGCAGCAACCTGTCGTTTGAAAAGCAGGAGGTTCCCTTCCTTGCCATTGTGCTGCACGGCTACGTTCCCTTTGCCGGTACTTCCATGAATCTGGCGGACGATTACGACCTGCAACTGCTGAAAAGCGTAGAGTTCGGCGCCAATTTGAGCTACACCCTCAACAGCGCGCCGGCCGAAATGGTGAAATACACCAACTACTCGGAGCTTTACTCTACCAACGCCGACCACTGGCTGCAAAAGGCCACCGAAGATTACGCCGCCGCGGCCGCCGTGTTAAACGGCTGCCAGGGCAGCACCATAGAGGACCATAAAATGGTCGCGCCGGACGTATACATGACCACTTATGAAAACGGCGCGCAGGTGCTGGTGAATTACAGCCAGACCGACTACCGCTATCAGGGCGTTACGGTTCCGGCCAGGGGCTTTGCCCGTGCCGACGCCGCCGCAAAGGAGGGTTAACCAGATGTTAAAGTTTCCGAAAAAGGAGAAACCGGCCGGCGCGGCGGAGGCTGCGGCTTCCCCCTTGGCGGGGGGCAAACGCCGCTTTGGGCTGCATTCGCTGGATTTGGTTACCCGCCGCAACCTGACCGGTTACTGGTTTGTGCTCCCCTTTGTGATTGGTCTTGCCATTTTGTACATTCCCGCCATTGTAGAGGCCGTGCGGTTTTCGCTCAGCACCATTGTTATGGAGGCGGGCGGCTACCACTTAGAGTCTGCCGGGTTCTCCCATTACTTAGACGCCTTTAACCGCGACCCCGACTTTGTGCGCGGCATTCAGGAGTCTATGACCACCATGTTCTTAAACGTGGTCATTATATTGCTCTACTCGCTGATTATGGCCACCATTTTGAACCGCAACATTGCCGGTAAGGGCTTTTACCGCGCCATTCTGTTTTTGCCGGTTATTGTGGCTACCGGTATTATTGCCAAGGCCGAGAACTTTTCGGTAGAGGCCACCGGCGTAGCCCAGCTTGAAATCGCCGGCGCCGCCAGCGCGGGGGGGCTGTTCTCTGACTTCAGCTTGGAGATTCTGCTCGAATCGCTCAACATCAGCGAAACGCTCACTTCCATAGTGGTCAGCGCCATCAGCAACCTTTACACCATTGTTACCTGCTCGGGTGTGCAGCTTATCATCTTTCTCGCCGGGCTGCAATCCATTTCTCCCTCTATTTACGAATCCGCCACGGTAGAGGGCGCCACCTGGTGGGAGAGCTTTTGGAAAATCACCATACCCATGATAAGCCCGCTCATACTGGTGAACACGGTTTACACCATCGTCGACTCCTTTACCCAGTACGGCAACAAAACCATGGACGCCATTTACGAGCTCATCAGCCGCGGTGTGTATGAAGACGCTTCCGCCCGTTCCATTGTTTACCTCGCCGTGGTGGGCGTGCTCATTGCCATTGTGGTACCGCTCATTAACCATTTCGTCTTTTACGAGAACAAGTAACCGGGAGGTGTGACAAACTTGGAAGCTGTAGAAAAAATGCCCGCCCCCAAACAGCGGCGCTCTTTTAAAAGAAAAGCAGGCCGGGTTTTTAACAAATCCCGCATGGGGCAGCTGCTCTCAAACGGCCTGTGCCATATCATTCTCATCGGCATTGTGTTCTTAATTCTTTTCCCCTTTATTGAGAAGATATGCACCATGCTGCTCAGCTACGAAGATTTGGCCGACACCACGGTGAAATACGTGGCCAAAACCTTTTCGCTTGAAACGCTGGTTACCACCCTTGGCATTATGGACTACTGGAAGTCGCTTGGCAGCACAGTCATTCTTTGCCTCATTTGCTCGTTTTTGCAAATTTTCAGCTGCACGCTGGTGGCTTACGGCTTTGCCCGCTATAAGTTCCCGCTGCGCGGGCTGCTGTTTGCCTGCGTGATTGTGGTGCTGCTTATTCCCCCGCAGGTGGTTATGACCCCGCTGTATATGCAGTTTACCTTCTTTGACCCGCTGGGGTTGTTCTCCCTGTTTGGGTTAGGGTCGATTGATATTACCGACGGCGTATGGCCCTTTGTGCTGCTTTCTGCTACCGGCATTGCCTTTAAGAACTCGCTGTATATTTACATGATGCGCCAGTTCTTCCGCGGGCTGCCCACGGCCATCGAAGAAGCCGGCATGATAGACGGTTCGGGTCACTTTGGCGTGTTCTTCCGCTTAATGCTGCCCAACGCCGTGCCCATGATGGTGACCATTGGCCTCTTCTCTTTCTCCTGGCAGTGGACGGATAACTACTACTCCGCTATCTTTTTGCAGCGCAGCAGCTTTCAGCCGCTCTCGTTGCAATTAAACGCCCTGCAAACCTACAACCAAAATGACCCCTACTTTACCGGCAACTTCCGCTCCGCCCTGGTGGGCACCGGCATTTTGCTGGTGGTGGCGCCGCTGGCCATAGTTTACCTCTTTGGCCAAAAGTTCTTTGTACAGGGCATTTCGCAAAGCGGTATCGTCGGCTAACGGTTGTCTTAGCCTAAAACCGGGTAAACCAAACAATCTGCAAAGCGCCCCGTCGCCCAGCTTCGGCGGCGGGGCGTTAGTCAGACCTTACCATGAAGGAGATGGAACGGAGTTATGAAAACCAGTCTGGCGAGAATACTCAGCCTTGCGCTTGCGATGTTTCTTACTGTGGGCGCCTTTGCCGCCTGCGCCAAAGACGACGCCCCCACCGCTACCGACGTTGCCGATACCGAAACCGTCGTTTCGGTGCCGGAGGACGTGATGGTGGAAGTATCGCAAGACGACCCCTACACCATAAACAAAGACAAAGACGGCAAAGACGTGGTGATTTTAATCCCCAGCGACGACGGCACCGTGGTTATGGAAGTGGCCGAAAAAACCACAGTTGAAACCTTTTTGTCGCTGGTGAAAGCCAAAGACGGCTTTACCATAAAGCTCAGCGATAAAGACGGCAAAGAAATTACCGACCCCAAAACCGTCATCGCCAAAGACATGACCTTTGAAGTATTTGCCGACGGCGAGACCACCGCCAAGGTGCACATGACCATTAACGTGGTCACGGCGGCGCAAATTACCTCTACCGTAAAAGAACAGCAAAAGGTAGAAAGCCAGCAGGCCGTGATTGCCAGCCAGACCGGTAAGAAACCCGGCGCCGCCGGCACGACCGGCAGCAGCAACCCCGGCAGCAGCCCGGTAAGCAAAGCCCCCGCCAGCAACCCGGGCAGCACAGCCCCCGGCAGCAAACCGGTAAGCAAAGTCGAGACCCCCGTAAAGGAAGAAACCATTGCCCTGCGCTCGCTGTGGGCGTTTGAGTACGGCGCCAGCGACGCCGACGGCCAGGTTTGGCATTCGGTGCTCAGCAATTTAGAAAAACGGCAGGGCATCAAAACCGAAATCAACGGGCTGGATTACAACACCTGCGTGAACACCATTGTAAACGAGGTGCAAACCGGCAAGCCCAGCGCAGACGTTTACCACATCTCGCTGGTGCAGTGCCGCCACATTGCCCGCCGCAACTGCGCGGTCAACCTGTGGAGCCTGAAGGGCTTAAACAAAAAAGCCTACCAAACGGCGGTAACCGAGTCCTGCACCTTTAACGGCAAGGCCTTCGGCATTTCCTTCCCGGCTATGGCTGTAAACCCCACCGGCGTGATTTATAACAAAGACATCGTGAACCGCTACGCCAAGGGTATCGACATCGCCAAGCTGTATAACGACAAGAAATGGAATTTTGACGCCTTCCGCGAGGTGGCCGCCAAGTGCACGGTTATTGACGCCTCCGGCAAAACCGCCATTTACGGCTTTACCTCTAACACCAATATCATCGGCATGGCCATGACCGGCAACGCCGGCGGCACCGCCCTCATGAAAAACGGCCGGGTAGAGGCCACCCTTTGCGGGGAAGAATCCATAAAAGCCATGGAATGGCTGCGCAGCATGAAGAAAGACGATAAGAGCTGGGATTACTGGGCCTCCATTGACACCTGCATTAACCACTTCATCGCCGGGCAGGCCGCCATGTTCTGCTCCTCCTTCCAGTATTATCCCACTATCGCTGCCGGCGCCGACTTCCCCTGCGGCTTTGTACTTACCCCCATGGGCCCCGACCAGAAGAACTATATTAACGGTACCTACGACGGTCAGGTGTACATGGTGCCCAAGGGCATTGAGACCGCGCGCGGCGAAGTGATTGCCAAATGGCTGAACGGCGTTGCCGGCGCTTCTACCCGCCTCATTAACAACGCGGTGGCAGACATTGCCCGCAACGGGTATGACAAGACCGCGCAGGAGATTTACAAGTGGGTGGTGACCAACATGACCCCCGAGTATTCCTCCGGCGTGTTCGATTCTTCCATTTCGTCCGAGACCGACCGCTCGGTTTATGAGCTCAACCACGCCACCCCCGCCCAAACCATGCAGTCGCTCAAATCCAAAGCGCAAAAACAGTGCGACGACTACTACGCCCCGCTCTATAACCAGTAACCGGGCACGGCAAAAAACGCTTTTTTACGGTAAGTCGCCGCAGGGCGCCGGCCACGCTCCGCCAAAAGCGGAGGGCCGGCGCTCTTTGCCCCTTTTTTGCTCTTTGTTTTCCCCTGCCCGGCGGGGGGAAAATCCCCCTGTTTTCGCCCCCAACGCCCGATTTACAGGGCGGGGGCGTGGGCCTTTCATAGAAATGATTGTTGGCCAAAAATTTCGCTTGCAATTCGGCGCTATTTGTGCTAAAATAGTAGAGCAAGGGAACCGCTTTGTCGAATTCCGTCGGCCGACCCTGCCGGCGGGCGTTGAAAATGCGGTTAAAAGGGTTAAAACCTCGGCCGTTGCCGGGGCTTTAATAAACGGTGTATTTTATTTTTAAAGGAGATGTCACGGAGTATGAAAACAAGCATGGCGAGAATGTTAAGCCTTGCGCTTGCGCTGCTTCTGGCCGTGGGCATGTTTGCTGCCTGCGCCAAAGACGACGCCCCCACCGCGACCGACGTGAGCGATACGAATACGGTCGTTTCGGTGCCGGAGGACGTTATGGTGGAAGTATCGCAAGATGACCCCTACACCATCAACAAAGACAAAGATGGAAAAGACGTTGTAATTTTAATTCCGGGCGACGACGGCACGGTGGTCATGGAAGTGGCCGAAAATACAACGGTTGAAACCTTCCTTTCGCTGGTGAAGGCGAAAGACGGCTTCTCCATTAAACTCAGCGACAAAGACGGTAAGGAAGTCACCGATCCCAAAACCGTCGTTGCCAAAGATATGGTGTTTGAGGTGTACGCCGACGGCGAAACCACCGCGAAGGTTCACATGACCATTAACGTGGTCACGGCGGCGCAAATTACCTCTACCGTTAAAGAACAGGAAAAGGTAGAAAGCCAGCAGGCCGTGATTGCCAGCCAGACCGGTAAAAAACCCGGCACCACCGGCACCACCGGCGGTAACAACGGCGGCACCACCGGCGGTAACAACGGCGGCACCACCAG
>CANQGN010000003.1 GCA_947623215.1 uncultured Clostridia bacterium | reverse complement strand
CACGCAGTTTTTCTCGCACTGGCTCTCCTGCGGGCACACCCGGCCGCACACCGCCGGCAGAGAGCTGTCTGCCGCCACCGTTTGGTAGGCGCCCTCCCAGTCTTCTTCGCGAATTTTGGCAATAAACCCGGGAATGTTAATGCCCACCGGGCAGCCCTGCACGCAGGGCTTGTGCTTGCAGTTTAAGCAGCGCTCCGCTTCCTCCAGCGCCATGGCCTCGGTATAGCCCAGCGCCACTTCGCGAAAGTTATGGCGGCGTTCCTCTGCCGGTTGCTGGGGCATGGGGTTTTTGTTGGGGTTCATGTTGGGCATCGCTCAGTTCCCTCCTTGTAGCAGGCGGCAAAAGTGCTCATGCCGTTCCCGTTCTATGGGGCGGTAAAGGGCGCCCCGTTCCATAGCTTCGTCAAAATCTACCAAATGGCCGTCAAAATCCGGGCCGTCTACGCAGGCAAAGCGGGTTTCGCCCCCCACGGTCAGTCGGCAGCCGCCGCACATGCCGGTGCCGTCTATCATAATGGGGTTCATGCTTACGGTAGTGGGGATTTCATAGGTTTTAGTAAGCGCGCAGACGAATTTCATCATGATAAGCGGCCCAATGGCGATTACCCGGTCGTAGTGCTCGCCGGATTCTATCAGAGCTTTGAGCGCGTCGGTCACCAGCCCTTTCTCCCCGGCGGTGCCGTCGTCGCTCATGAGCACAAAGCGGTCGCTCACGCGCCGGAATTCCTCTTCTAAAATTACCAGCTCGCGGCTGCGAAAGCCCACAATGGAATGCACCTCAGCCCCCTGCAAGTGAAGCTTTTTCGCGACCGGGTAGGCGATGGCGCAGCCCACGCCGCCCCCTACAATGGCCACTTTTTGTAAGCCCTCGGTCTCGGTTGGGCGGCCTAAGGGACCGACAAAGTCTTGCAGCGAATCGCCCACCTGCAGCCGGTTGAGCTTTTCGGTGGTGAGACCCACAATTTGAAAAATCACCGTAACGGTACCGGCGGCGGGGTCAAAATCCGCCACCGTTAAGGGAATGCGCTCGCCCTTTTCGTCTACCCGCAAAATGACGAACTGCCCCGGCTGCGCCTTAGCGGCAATGCGGGGAGCGGCAATATCCATACGGGTAACGGTGGGGTTTAAGCACTCCTTGCGAACAATTTGAAACATAACGAAAGAAAAGACCCTTCTGCTTTGGAATAGGCCTCGCCCAAACGGCAAAAAGGAGAACCCTCCGCCGGGCGCAAACCCGCCCATTATTGTAACAAAAAAGCGGCCGTTTGTAAACCGCTTTTTTTAAGAAAATTCTCCGCCGCTTTTTTCGCGCAGGGGCGGCCGCCGGGGCGAACGGTTGCCCCGGCGGATTAGGCTGGCAAAACAAAAAATAAAAATCAAAAAGATTGGAGGACGGTTACATGTTTACAGTCGGGGCGAAACATGCCCTGCCCCGGGTCTGCGCCCGCGCGGTAACGATAGCAAACGTTTTTCAGGCGAATGGTCAGCGGGCGCTCGGGGTCGCCCACCACCTCGCAGGGGGCGAGCATTTCGGTCATTTGCACGTTTTCAAGGGTCACGTCGAGAAGCGGCATACCGGCGTGCAGCGCCGCCGGGTCGTTTGCCAAATAGCGCAAAAACCAGTCGGCCTGCTTTACCTCGCAGTTGCGAATCACCCAGTTACCGGCCGGCCCGGCGGCGGGGTGTGCCTCGCTGGAAAAATAGGTGAAGGCCCCAAGCAGGTTGTGGCGGCCGGACGCCCGGTGGGGGTATTCGCCGGGGCCGTACATTCTGGTATTTTCTACCAGCACGTTCACCCCGCCCAGCCGAAAACAGTGGCAGGAGGAGTTGAGACGGCAGCCGCGCACCACCAGATTGTTTACGTTCGCCCCCGCAATGCAGTCGTCGCCGCTGCGGATGTCGCAGTTTTCAAAGGTAACGTTCTCGCAGCAGTGAATGTGCGCGCCGTCGTGCCCCGCCAGCACCGTAACGCCTAAGAGGCGCACGTTGCGGCAGCAGTCGAGCTGGTGCATAAAGTTGCCGGTGTTTTGCACCGTGTAGCCCTGCAAGGTAACGCCCCGGCAGTTAGAGAAAAACAGCCCGTGCGGGCCTCTGAACCCCTCTTCCCCCTCCGGGTCGGCACAGTCGCGCCCGTCTATTACCGCGTTTTCTTCCCCCATGACCGCAATATTTTCTTCGCCGTAGGCAGAAAGAATCGCCCGGCGGTAGGCGGGGCGGTCGCCGGCGTGGGTAAACAGCTGCTGGTCGGTGCGCAGGGAAAGGCCGGGCGGTACCGGGATAATGGCGTAGTCTTCGCACTTCCGGCTGCCCAGAAGTTCCGCGCCGCCGCAAAGGATGAGCGTGGTGTTGGAATACATGCGCAGCCCCGCCACCACGTACCGCCCCGCCGGTACCACCACTCGGCCGCCGCCGGCGTCTCGCGCGGCGTTCAGCGCCGCCTGAAAAGCGACCGTTTGCAGCGCCTCCCCGCCCGGACGGGCGCCGAATTCCACTACGTTCCATTCCCGTTTCATTGCAAAAACCCCGCTTCCTTCTTTTTTTTAAAAAAGCCGCCGGGGGAAAAAGCAACCTTCTCCCCCGGCGGCCGACGCGTTTCAAGCGGCTGGTTTACCGCACAATTTCGTATTGATGAATCGCCTCGGGCAGCTCCTCTTCGTCGCACGAGACGGTGAGCATAATGTGGGTGTTGGCCAGCTCCGCCAGGGCAGAAAGCCGGGCCAAAAAGGCCACCAGCGCCTCTTTATCATTGCCGCCGATTTTGAGCGTGCCGTCTAAAAAAATGTCGGTCACGTCGTAATTACCGGCGCAAATACCGCTGATAAATCCAAACAGCGCGTCGTACCCCTCTATGGAGAAGCGGTCGCTGTCTACCAGTCGTACCCGGTGGGTCAGGTCATAGGTCAGCTTTTGGCCTTTTTCAATGCACACCACGTCGCCGTTGCTTTTTTCTTCGCAGGCGTGAATGCAGTCGATCAATTTTTTGGTTTTTCCCGAGCCTTTGTGACCGATAATCATGGATATCATAGTCGATTTCTCCTTTGTTTTAGATTGGTCTATCAGCGGGCGAGTCTGGCTTCCAGATTCGCCTTTTGCGCTTCGTAACCCGGCTTGCCCAGCAGGGCAAACATGTTCTTTTTGTAGCTTTCTACCCCCGGCTGGTCAAAGGGATTGACCCCCAGCAGATAGCCCGAAATGGCGCAGGCCTTCTCAAAGAAATACACCAGCCAGCCGAATTCGTATTCGTCCGCCTTGGGCAGGGTGAGCACCAGGTTCGGCACGCCGCCGTCGTTATGGGCCAACACCGTGCCCTCAAAGGCCTTGCGGTTCACATAAGAGAGCGACTGCCCGGCCAAAAAGTTTAAGCCGTCGCCGTCGTCTTCCTGCGCCGGCACCGTTACGTCCCGCTCGCTTTCTTCTATCCACACCACGGTTTCAAACAGCGAACGCACGCCGTCTTGAATGTACTGGCCCATGGAGTGTAAGTCGGTAGAGAAAATGACCGACGCCGGGAAGAGGCCCTTGCCGTCTTTGCCCTCGCTTTCGCCGTACAGCTGTTTAAACCACTCGGCCAGCATGGCGCAGCGGGGTTCGTAAGCGGCCAAAATCTCTGTGGTGCGGCCCCGGCGCAGCAGGCAGTTGCGCAGCGCGGCGTAGCGGTAGCAGTCGTTGGTGAGCTCCGGCGCGGCGTAGGCCTGCCGGGCGTCGGCCGCGCCCTGCATCATGGCGGCAATGTTGGCCCCCGAAACGGCAATGGGCAGCAGTCCTACGGCGGTTAAGACCGAGTAGCGGCCGCCTACGTCGTCTGGTACTACAAAGGTTTCGTACCCCTCGCGGTCGGCCAGCTGCTTTAAGGTGCCCCGGGCGCGGTCGGTGGTGCAGTAAATGCGCCGCCGGGCTTCTTCTACCCCGTAGCGCCGCTCTAAATACCCGCGCAGCACGCGAAAGGCAATGGCCGGTTCGGTTGTGGTGCCGGATTTGGAAATAACGTTGAGCGAAACCTCTTTGCCTTCGCACAGCTCCAGCAGCTCTGAAAGGGCGGAACCGCTGATGTTGTTGCCGGCAAAAAAGACGGCGGGCGACCCTGCCTTGCGGCAAAGGTTGTATTGCGGCGAGTGCACAAACTCGATGGCCGCGCGCGCCCCTAAGTAAGACCCGCCAATGCCAATGACAATGAGCAAATCGCTGTTTTGCCGAATGCGGGCGGCCGCCTGTTCAATGCGGGCGAACTCCGCCTTATCGTAATCGACCGGCAAATCCAGCCAGCCGGTAAAGTCATGCCCCGCGCCGGCGCCGGTGTGCAGCAGCTCGTGTGCCGCTTTTACCTGCGGCCACAGCCGTTCCACTTCTCCCTCTTTTATAAACGCATCGGCATAGCGTTCGTTCAGCTTACATGCCATCTTATACCATTCCTCCTGTATTGCTAATAGTCCTTCCGGCTTCAATTATACCCGATTGGCCGCCCGATTGCAACAGCTTTTCGGGCAAATTCACAAAAAGTTGCGGTTCGCTCCGGCGGCTTTTTGCCTTTTTGGCCGTTAAAGCTGCACCAACCGCCGCAGCAGCAGCGCCACGGCGCGGCCAAAGGTCAGCCGCTCTACCGCCGCGGCGGCAAGCAGGCGGCTTTCGCCCAGCAGCTCGCCCTCCAGCAAATACGAAACCTTGCCCACCGGCTGCCCGGCGGCCACCGGGGCTTCTACCGCCTCGCTGAGCGTTACCGTCGCCGTCACGCTCCCCTGCTTGCCTTTGGGCACCAAAAAGGGGCCGGCAGGTTCGGCCGTTACCGCCACCCGCCCGGCCGCCCCATGGCGCACCGCCACCGGCGCAGGGGGGGTAAAGGCGGGGGTGGGGGCCAGGGCGTAGTGGGCAAAGCCGTAGTCCAGCAGGGCTTTGGCGTCTGAAAAGCGCTTGTCGCTGGTGGCGCCGTTTAACACCACGGCTATCAGCTCCATGCCCTCCCGCTTGGCGCTGGCCGCCACGCAGTAGCCCGCCTCGTCGGTGGTGCCGGTTTTCAGCCCGGTGGCGCCGTTATAAAACCGCACCAGCTTGTTGGTATTCACCAGCTGGGTTTCGCCCCCCCGCAGGGTATCCATATAAATGGTAGAGTATTCGGTTATCAGCGGGTGGGCCAGCAGCGCCCGGGCCATTACCGCGATGTCGCGCGCGGTGGTCAGGTGGCCCGGCGCGTCCAGTCCGCAGCAGTTTACAAAGCGGGTGCCCGCCATGCCCAGCGCCGCCGCCCGCTCGTTCATTTCGGCCACAAAGGCCTCTTCGCTGCCCGCCAAATGCTCGGCCAGCGCCACTGCCGCGTCGTTGGCGGAGGCTACGCAAACGGCTTTCAGCAGGTCGTCAACCGTCATCACCTCGCCCTCTTCCAGCCAGATTTGCGAACCCCCCATGCTGCGGGCGTGGGCGCTGCCGGTTACCTTGTCGGTTAAGGCCAGCCGCCCGTCTTCTATGGCTTCCATTACCAGCAGCAGGGTCATAATTTTGGTAATGCTGGCCGGGGCCCGCTGTTCGTCGGCGTTTTTTTCCACCACCACCCGGCCGCCGGTGCGCTCCATTAGCACCGCCGCCGTGCAAGAGAGGTTCAGCGCCTCGGCCGTGGCGGCCGCCGGGGCGGCCTGCTCTTCAAAATTGTCAAACAGCGTATCGCTTACGTATTCGCTCACCGGCCCGGTCGGCCGGGCAGATTCGTCTGCGGCGCAGGGGGCGGCGGGCGTAAGCGCCAGCAGCAGGCAAAGCGCCCCCGCCGCGCGTTTTTTCCATCGGCTCATGGTCTATCCCTTCCTTTCCGCTTCATTTGTATGCCCCGCGCGGCAAAAATAGTATGGTTTTGCTTGCATTCCGGCGGCGTTTTCATTATAATGGTGCCAACGAATGCTAACCCTCCGGAAAGGAGCGATTTCTTTTTCGCCATGACCGTTTTGTTTTACACGCTGGGCTGTAAGGTGAACCAGTACGATACCCAGTCGCTGAAAGAAGCCTTTGCCCGCCGGGGCTTTACCCCCCCGCCGCCGGGGACGGCGCCGGACGTGGTGGTGGTAAACACCTGCACCGTAACGGCAGAAAGCGACCGCAAGGGCCGCCAGGCGGTGCGCCGTTTTGCCCGGCTTTACCCGGGGGCGGTTATAGCGGTGACCGGCTGTATGCCGCAGGCAAGACCGGAAAAAGCCGCCGCCCTGCCGGAGGCCCACGTGGTAGTGGGCAACGCCGCAAACGACCGCCTGCCCGAGCTGGTGCTGCGCTACTGCGCCACCCGCCGCCGGGTGGTAGAAATTGACCCCCACCCGAAGCGCTTTCCCACCGCCTGCACGCCGGGCGAGAGCTTTGAAGGCCGCGCCCGCGCCTACGTAAAAATAGAAGACGGCTGCGACCGCTTTTGCCGCTATTGCCTCATTCCCCACGCCAGAGGGCGGGTACGCTCCAAGCCCCTGCCCGCCCTGCGGGAAGAGCTGCTCACCCTTTCGGCCGTCGGTTACCGCGAGGTGGTGCTGGTGGGCATTAACCTGACCGCCTACGGGCGGGATATCGGCTGCTCGCTGGCCGACGCGGTAGAGGCTGCGGCAGAACTGCCCGGCTTTGCCCGGGTGCGGCTCGGTTCTATGGAACCCGACCAGCTTACCGCCGACGAAATAGGCCGACTGGCGGCGTGCGACAAGCTTTGCGGGCATTTTCACCTCTCGCTGCAATCGGGCAGCGACAAGGTGCTCGCCGCCATGGGCCGCCCGTATGATACCGCCTTTTACCGAAAACTTGTCGCCTCGCTGCGGCGGGCCTTTCCCGGCTGCGCCGTTACCACCGACGTGATGTGCGGCTACCCCGGCGAAGAAGAGGCGGATTTTGAAGAGACGCTGGCCTTTATGGACGAAATCGGCTTTGCGCGGGTACACCCCTTTTGCTACTCCCCCCGCGAGGGCACGCCGGCCGCCGCCCTGCCCGGGCTGCCGGCGGAGGTAAAAGCGGCGCGCATGGCCCGGTTGACCGAGCGCGCCCGCGCCCTTGCCGCCCGCTACAATCGCTCGCTTATCGGCGGGGTGCAGGAGGTACTGTTTGAGCGGGGCGGCGAAGGCGACCGCTCGCGCGGGCACACAACGGGGTACGCACCGGTGCGGCTGGTCTGCGGCAGCGCCCGGCCGGGGCAAATTTTGCCGGTACGCATTACCGGGGCGGACGAAGAAGGCTGCGAGGGCGAGCTGGTTTAACCGCCCGGTTTGCACCCGTTTGGGGCGGCTTCGCCCCGCCGGGCGGGGGCGGCGTGCAAAAAGTGGCCGTTCGGGCAGCTTTTTCTTGCAAATATCGGTTGTAATTCGACCAAATTCATGCTATAATGAGGGCGAGACCTGCCCGACCCGCAAGGGGCGGGTTTGGCGCACGACCTACCCGCTTACCCCAAAGCGGATTATCATGAGGAGGAATTGTTTTTATGGCATTAACAAAAGAAGAACTCCGGCAGAAGACCGAAGAACTGAAAGCCTATATTGCCGAGCACAAAGGCACCAAGGGCCCCTTAATGCCCATTATGCAAAAGGCGCAGGACCTGTTCGGCTACCTTTCGCTGGAAACCCAGCAGTTAATCGCCGCCGAGCTGGACATTCCCGTTACCGAGGTGTACGGCGTGGCGACCTTTTACGCCCAGTTTTCGCTGGAACCCAAGGGTGAAAACATTGTAAGCATTTGCACCGGCACGGCCTGCTACGTAAAGGGCGCCCAGTCGCTGGTAGACGAAGCCGAAAAGCTGCTGGGCATTCGCTGCGGCCAAACCACGCCGGACGGTAAGTTTACCCTGCAGGGCACCCGCTGCCTCGGCTGCTGCGGTCTGGCGCCGGTTATGGTGGTAAATGAAGAAGTGCACGGGCGCATTACCGCCAAAGACGTAAAGGCCATTTTAGAAAGCGTTTAACCCGCGCTTTTTCTCACCAATACCCCTTCGCCCCCGGCGAAGGATAAGGAGTGTTGCGGCATGACCATCGGCGAGATTCGAGACCTGCTGAACGCAGAGATTCTTTCGGGCGAAGAACTGCTGGACCATTCGGTAGATTCCGCCTGCGGCAGCGACATGATGAGCGACGTACTGGCTTACGTAAAAAATCAGGCCGTGCTGCTGACCGGGCTTGTGAACCCCCAGGTGGTGCGCACCGCCGAAATGATGGATATGGTGTGCATTGTGTTTGTGCGCAGCAAACAGCCCACGCCCGAAATGCTGGCCCTTGCCAAAGAGTGCGGCATTGCCGTGCTTACTACCAAAAAACGCATGTACGAGGCCTGCGGCAAGCTGTACAGCTGCGGCCTTGGGGCGACCGGCACGGCGGGGGAGGCCTCATGAGCGAAGCGTTGCATTTGCATTTTGACGTAGACGGGGAAAACTTCACCTCCGCCGGCGAAGCCTCGGTACAGGTCAAAAAAGCGCTGCGGCAAATGGGCTGCCCGCCGGAGATTATCCGTCGGGTTTCCATTGCCATGTACGAGGGAGAAATTAACATGGTCATTCACGCCGGCGGCGGCAAGGCCGACGTATACATGGACTCCCGCACCATTCGCATTTTGCTGGCCGATACCGGCCCCGGCATTGCCGACATTGCCCTCGCCATGCAGGAGGGCTACTCTACCGCGCCGGACAATATTCGTTCCCTCGGCTTTGGCGCCGGCATGGGGCTGCCCAACATGAAGCGCTATACCGACCGGATGGATTTACAGTCCACCGTCGGCAAAGGCACTACCATTACCATGGAAATCGACCTTCCGCAGTAACCGCCGCCCCCCGCGCACCGGCGTGCAGGGCAACGCGCGGCTTATTAAAAGAGGTGACGCAGGCATGGCCCAAGCCTATCAGCATTCGGTCTTTTTAGACGACGCCAAGTGCATCGGCTGCACCCACTGCATGGCCGGCTGCCCAACCGAGGCCATTCGGGTGCGGGGCGGTAAAGCCCATATAGACGCCGAGCGCTGCATCGACTGCGGACAGTGCATTCGCATTTGCCCTTACAAAGCCAAAAAAGCCAAGTACGACCGCATAGAGAGCATCTCCCGTTTCAAATGGAAGATCGCCCTGCCGGCCCCCTCCTTCTTTGGCCAGTTTGACCATTTAGACGATATTGACTACGTATTGCAGGGCCTGCTGGACTTTGGCTTTGACGAAGTATTTGAAGTTTCCAAAGCGGCCGAGCTGGTTTCAGACTATACCCGCCGCTACTTAAAACAAAGCCGCCACCCCCGGCCGGTTATCAGCTCTGCCTGCCCGGTAATTGCCCGGTTAATCGGCCTGCGCTTTCCGCTGCTGAAAGACCACGTGATTAACCTGCGCCAGCCAATGGAAATGGCCGCCATGCTGGCCAAAGAGCAGGCGCTGGCCAAAAACGACAAATTAAAGCCGGAAGACGTGGGGGTGTGCTTTATTTCTCCCTGCCCGGCCAAGGTGAGCTACATTAAAAACCAGCCGCCGGAGGAGCGCTACATTGACTGCGTAGCCTCCATGAGCGACTTTTACTTTGGTTTAATCGGCATTATGGACCGCTGCAAAACCCCCACCCTTACCACCGAATCGGGCATGATCGGCCTCGGCTGGGCCTCCTCCGGCGGGGAGTCGACCGCCATTTTTAACGACAATTATTTGGCGGCAGACGGCATTGACAACGTCATTCGCGTGCTGGAGGCGCTGGATACCGACGAGCTGCCCGATTTGGAATTTGTAGAGCTTAACGCCTGCCCGGGCGGGTGCGTGGGCGGGGTGATGACCGTGGCCAACCCCTACGTGGCGCAGGCCCGGCTGCAAAACCTGCGGCGGTATATGCCGGTGGCCCACAACCGGGCGCCCCAAAACGCCGACCCCTCCTTTGTACCGGCCGACTTTTTGTGCACCCATTCCTTTGACTACCGCCCGCTTGGCCAGTTAGACGATAAGCTCTCTGTTTCGTTGCGCATGATGGCGCAAATAGAAGAAATTTCTAAAGAACTCCCGGGGCTGGACTGCGGTTCCTGCGGGGCGCCCACCTGCCGGGCGCTGGCCGAAGACATTGTAAAAGGAACCGCCGCCAAAGAAGACTGCATCATTATTATAAAAGAACGCCTGCGGCAGTTAGAGCAGGAGCAGGGAGGCAACTCATGACGGTAAACGAACTGGCGACGGCGCTGGCGCTTACCCCCCTGTGCGCGCCCGAACCCGACCGCCCGGTTACGGGGGGCTATTGCGGCGATTTGCTCAGCTGGGTAATGGGTCGCGCCAAAAGCGGGCAGGCGTGGGTGACCATTATGACCAACATCAACGTGGCGGCCGTGGCCGCGTTAACCGACGTTGCCTGCGTGATATTGGCCGAAGATTCCAAACCAGAAGAGTCGGTAGTAGAAAAGGCAAAGGAAGAGGGCATTAACCTGTTTACCAGCCCGCAAGATTCTTTTTCGCTCTGCGCCGGCGTAGACCGGCTGCTGCGGCCATGAACCGGTATTATTACGATTTACACGTCCACTCCTGCCTCTCTCCCTGTGGGGATAACGACAACACCCCCAATAACCTGGCCGGCATGGCAGTGGTAAAGGGGCTGCAAATTCTCGCGTTAACCGACCACAACACCTGCGGCAACTGCCCCGCCTTTTACGCCGCCTGCAAGCGGCAGGGCGTTATTCCCGTGGCGGGTATGGAGCTCACCACGGCAGAGGATATTCATTTGGTTTGCCTCTTCCCCACCTTAGAGGCCGCCATGGCCTTTCACGCGCAGGTGGGCGCCCGCCGGGTGCGGGTGCAAAACCGGCCGGACATTTTTGGCGACCAGCTGATTTTAGACGAAAACGACGCCGTGGTGGGCTGCGACGCCGACTTACTGCCGAACGCCACCACCCTGCCCTTAGAAGAGGGCGCGGCGCTGGCTCGCTCGCACGGCGGGTTGTGCTACCCCGCCCATATCGACCGCGAGGCAAACGGCATTTTGGCGGTGCTGGGGTCGTTCCCCGAGCAGCCGGATTTCGCCTGCGTAGAGTACCGCGACCGTGACAGCCGCCCGGCGCTGGAAGAGCGCTTTCCCCTGCTGCGGGGCAAGCAAACCGTTTTCAGCTCTGACGCTCACTATTTGTGGGATATCAACGAACCTGAGCACTATTTTGAATTAGACGACGAACCCTACAGCGGCGACAAGGTGCGGCAAGCCCTTTTTGCCCGCCTGCAGGGGGCTAACCCGTAAAACGCAAGGGGGCGCGGCCGTAATGAAAGAGCTTTCGCTGAATATTTTAGACATTGCCGAAAATTCCGTAAAAGCCGGCGCCACCCGCATTACCATCACGCTGGAAGAAACCGAGCAAACCCTTACCATTACCATTGGCGACAACGGCTGCGGTATGCCGCCGGAGTTTTTGCAGCAGGTAACCGACCCCTTTTGCACCACCCGCACCACCCGCAAGGTGGGGCTGGGCATTCCCCTGCTGGCGCTGGCCGCCCGCCAAACCGGCGGCGACCTTATCGTCTCTTCTGTTACCGAGCAGCAAAACCCCGCCGAGCACGGCACCGTAACCACCGCCTGGTTTAACAAAACGCATATTGACTTTACCCCGCTGGGAGACGTAACCGAAACCCTTTGTACCTTAATACAGTGCAATCCCGCCATTGATTTTGAATACCGCCACCAGCTGCCGGGGGGCAGCGTAACCCTTGCCACCGCCGAGCTGCGGCAGGTGCTGGGCGACGTGCCCCTGAACACCTACGAGGTGCTGCAGTGGATTCGCGAAGATTTGGCGGAGCAATATAACAGCCTATAAATTTGCATTCTTATTGTCAGGAGGATTCACAACCATGAAATCATTAGCTGAACTGGCCGCCATTCGCGACAAAATGAAAGACAAAGTCGTGCTGCGCGAGGGCATGACCGGCACCCGCGTGGTAGTGGGCATGGCCACCTGCGGCATTTCGGCCGGCGCCCGCCCGGTGCTCAACACCTTTGTAGAAGAAGTCAGCAAAGAAAATTTGACCGATTCGGTCACCGTTACCCAAACCGGCTGCATTGGCATTTGCCAGTACGAACCGGTGGTAGAGGTATTTGAACCGGGCAAAGAAAAGGTCACTTACGTAAAAATGACCCCCGACAAGGTAAAACGGGTGGTGGCCGAGCACCTGAAAAACGGCCGCGTCGTTTCGGAGTACACCATCGGCAACGCACAGTAAGCCGCAACCCATACAGATTTCCATCATTTGGAGGTAAAACTTATGATACGTTCTCATGTACTCATCTGCGGAGGTACCGGCTGTACCTCTTCGGGCAGCGCCGGCTTAGTTACCGCGCTGGAAGAAGAGCTGCAGGCCAAGGGGCTTCAAGATGAAATCAAAATCGTCAAAACGGGCTGCTTCGGCCTGTGCGCGCTCGGCCCGGTGATGATTATTTATCCCGAAGGTACCTTTTACAGCCGGGTGACCGTTGGCGATATTCCCGAAATTGTAGAGGAACACCTGCTCAAAGGCCGCATTGTAGACCGGCTGGTTTACAACGACGCCGCCGACGAAGCCGCCAACGTAACCTCGCTGAACGATACTGCTTTTTACAAAAAGCAGCACCGGGTGGCGCTGCGCAACTGCGGCGTCATTAACCCCGAGATTATTGACGAGTACATAGCGGTAGACGGCTACCAGGCGCTGGGCAAATGCCTGACCGAGTATTCGCGCGAAGACGTGATTCAAATTTTAAAAGACAGCGGCCTGCGCGGCCGCGGCGGCGGCGGTTTTCCAACGGCTACCAAGTGGCAGTTTGCATATAACAGCCCCTCTGACCAAAAATACGTAGTGTGCAACGCCGACGAAGGCGACCCCGGCGCCTTTATGGACCGCTCGGTGCTGGAGGGCGACCCCCACGCCGTGCTGGAGGCCATGGCCATTGCCGGGTACGTCATCGGGGCCAACCAGGGCTACATTTACGTGCGGGCCGAGTACCCCATCGCCGTAAAGCGGCTGCAAATTGCCATTACCCAGGCGCGGGAGTACGGCCTGCTTGGTAAAGACATTTTCGGCACCGGGTTTGATTTTGACATTGACATTCGCCTGGGCGCCGGCGCCTTTGTGTGCGGGGAAGAAACCGCTCTGCTTACCTCTATAGAGGGTCACCGGGGCGAACCGCGGGTACGCCCGCCCTTCCCGGCGGTAAAGGGTCTGTTCGGCCAGCCCACCATTATTAACAACGTAGAAACCTACGCCAACATTCCCCAAATTATTTTAAAGGGCGCCGACTGGTTTGCCTCTATGGGCACCGAAAAGTCCAAGGGCACCAAGGTGTTTGCGCTGGGCGGAAAAATTGTCAACACCGGTCTGGTCGAAATCCCCATGGGCACCACCCTGCGGGAGATTGTGTATGAAATCGGCGGCGGCATTCCCGGCGGCAAAAAGTTTAAGGCGGCCCAAACCGGCGGCCCCTCCGGCGGCTGCATTCCCGCCTCGCTCATCGACACCCCGGTAGACTACGACTCGCTGATTGCCATCGGCTCCATGATGGGCTCCGGCGGGCTTATCGTCATGGACGAAGACAACTGCATGGTAGACATTGCCAAGTTCTTCTTGGAGTTCACGGTAGACGAATCCTGCGGCAAGTGCACGCCCTGCCGCGTGGGTACCCGCCGTATGCTGGAAATTTTAGAGAAAATTACCGACGGCCGTGGCGAAGACGGCGACATTGAAAAGCTGGAAGAGCTGGCCAAAACCATTAAGGCTACCTCGCTGTGCGGGCTGGGTCAAACGGCCCCCAACCCGGTGCTTTCTACCCTGCGGTATTTCCGCGACGAGTACGAGGCCCATATTTACGAGAAGCGCTGCCCGGCCGGCCACTGCAAAAAGCTGGCCCGCTTTACCATTGACCCCGCGGCCTGCAAGGGCTGCTCTGCCTGCGCCAGAAAGTGCCCGGCGGGCGCCATTTCCGGCGAAATCAAATCGCCCTTCACCATTGACCAGAACAAGTGCATTAAATGCGGCGCCTGTATAGAGACCTGCAAGTTCAATGCCATTTCTAAGAAATAATCAGCGGGAGGACCAAACGAATGATCAATCTTACCATTGATGGGATTGCGGTCAGCGTGCCGGAAGGCTCTACCATTTTAGAGGCCGCCCGGCAGGCCCACGTAAACATTCCCACCCTATGCTATTTAAAAGATGTACAGCAAATCGGCGCCTGCCGCATATGCCTCGTTGAAGTAAAGGGCGCCAGAGGTCTTGCGGCCTCCTGCGTGATGCCCGTTTCAGAAGGCATGGAGGTGCACACCAACACCCCCACCATTCGCGCCCAGCGCAAGCTGAATTTGGAACTGCTGCTCTCGAACCACAACCGCGAGTGCACCTCTTGCGTGCGCTCGGGCAACTGCGAGCTGCAGGCCCTTTGCAAAGAGTACGGGGTAGACGATTACCCCTACGACGGCGTAAAGAAAGAAACCACGGTAGACGAGCTGTCTCCCTCTATTGTACGCGACAACTCCAAGTGCATCTCCTGCCGGCGGTGCGTGGCCACCTGCAACAAGGTGCAGGCGGTTGGGGCCATCGGCCCCGCTCACCGGGGATTCCAAACCACCATCGGCTGCGTGTTTAACCGCAGCCTGGCGGAATCTCCCTGCATTAACTGCGGCCAGTGCATTGTGGCCTGCCCGGTAGGCGCGCTGCACGAAAAAGAGAATATCGACGACGTTTGGGCCGCCCTGCAAAACCCCGAGCTGCACGTGGTGGTACAGCCCGCCCCCGCCGTTCGCGCCGCCATTGGCGAACCCTTTGGCCTGCCCATGGGCGTTTCGCAAACCGGCCGCCTGGCCGCCGCGCTGCGCCGCCTGGGCTTTGACAAGGTGTTTGACACCGACTTCGGCGCCGACTTAACCATTATGGAAGAAGGCACCGAGCTGCTGGAGCGGCTGAACACCCCCGGCGCCGCCCTGCCCATGATTACCTCCTGCTCGCCGGGCTGGATTAAATTCTGCGAGACCTTCTACCCCGAGTTTATTCCCAACCTCTCCTCCTGCAAATCGCCGCACGAGATGACCGGCGCCATGATTAAAACCTATTACGCCGAGCAGAACCACATCGACCCCAAGTCTATTTACGTGGTGTCCGTTATGCCCTGCACCGCCAAAAAGTTTGAGGCTCGCCGCCCCGAGCTGGCGCACGACAACATGCCGGACGTAGACGCCGTGCTGACCGTGCGGGAGCTCGCCCGCATGATTCAGCAGGCCGGTATAGACTTTGCCCGCCTGCCGGAAGAAGACTTTGACGAAGTGCTGGGCGATTCTACCGGCGCCGGGGTTATTTTCGGCGCGACCGGCGGCGTTATGGAGGCCGCGCTGCGCACCGTGTACGAGGTGGCGACCGGCAAAATGCTGCAAGACGTAGAGTTCCACGCCGTGCGCGGTTTGGAAGACATTAAAGAAGCGGAAGTAGACTTAAACGGCCGCACCGTGCGGGTGGCGGTGGCCCACGGCACCGGCAACGCCAAAAAGCTGCTGGACGCCGTAAAAGCCGGCGAAAAGCAGTATGACTTTATAGAAGTCATGGGCTGCCCGGGCGGCTGCGTAACCGGCGGCGGCCAACCCATAGTAAGCGCCAAAGACCTGGCCTATTTAGACGTAAAAACCCTGCGGGCCGGGGCGCTGTATGAGGAAGACCGCAACAAGCCCCTGCGCAAATCGCACGAGAACCCCTCCATTCAAAAGCTTTACGACGAATTTTTAGAGAAACCCGGCAGCCACAAGGCGCACGAACTGCTGCACACCGGCTACACCCCCCGCGCACAGTACGAATAAGGGTTTTCTACCCACCCCCGCCCCGCCGCGGCCGCAAAAGCCTGCGGCGGGGTGTTGTCTTTTTTTCGGCCGGGGCGGCATACAATAAAAAGGAAAAGAAAGGGGGGCGACGCCCGGTGGGTTCATCGCTCAAACGAATCTTTGGCCGCGCTAAAGCCTTGGGGCTTTCCGGCGCGGTGGCAGCCTACGCCTCGCAGGCGGCCTTTTTTTGGATTATCTCCGCCTTTCCCTTTGCCATGCTGCTGCTCACCGGCCTGCGCCATTTGCCCGGGCTGGCGCGCATGTTACAGGTGCAAAGCCGACTGTTCGCGCTGGCGCCGCCCCCGCTGGGCGCTTTTTTGCAGCGCATTGCCGCCGAGCTCACCCAAAGCGGCGGGGTGGCGCTGGGCTCGGTAGCCGCCCTCGGCGCGCTGCTGGCGGCCTCTAAAGGCTTTTTGGCGCTGGTGCGGGGCTTAAACGCCGTTTACGACAAGCCGGAGCGCCGCTCCTTTTTCGCCCTGCGGGCGCTTGCGGTCGTCGGCACGCTTTGCCTTATGCTCTCGGTCGCCCTTTCGCTGGCGCTGGTGGCCTTTGGCCAATCGCTGGTGCGGCTGCTCACCGGCCGCCTGCCCTGGCTTTTGCAGGCCGCGCCGCTGCTGGCCCTGCTGCGCCCGGCGGCCGCCTGGCTGGTTTTAACGCTGGTGTTTACCCTGCTTTACCTCTTTGCCCCCAACCGCTCCTCCCGCTTTTTGGCAGAGCTGCCCGGCGCGGCCCTTTGCGCCGCCGGGTGGATTGGCTTTTCTATGCTCTACAGCTGGTATATCGCCCACGTAAACACCGTTTTGTACGGCAGCCTTACCGCCGCCGTCTTCATTATGCTTTGGCTGTACGCCTGCCTGTATATGCTGCTGCTCGGCGGCCGCATCAACTGCCTGCTAAGCGCCCGCCCCCCTAAAGCCAAGCGAAAACAATCGGTTTAAATCAAAATCAATATAAGAAAATCCCCCGTCGCCCGCAAAATACCCGCGAACACCGGAGGATTGTTCGGTTTCAAAATTATCTTCCCGTGGCGCTTGGTTTGCACCCGGTAGGGACGAATCGGTTTTGGCAGGCAAAATCGCAGATTTTGGCTGCCAAAACTGCGCCGCACCCGAAATCGAGGCATTTTTTCGTCAGGGTGCGGTCGCTCCGTGCAGATATACTTTGTGTATATCAAACGGAGCGAACGTGCAAATGGCGGGAAAAGGGCCGATTGCGGGCGGTTCGGCACTGCCGGGTACAAACCTAAACCGTATCTGGCCGCTCAAAGCCGTTCCAGCCGCAGCGCAGCAGCGCCAGTAAAATGGAAAGCATGTTGAACTCCTCGGTGATAATGCCGCCGATTAGCCCGAAGGAAAGGTTATAAACGAGGCAGCAGGGCGACATCACAAACAGCTGCCCCAGCCGCAGGGCGCGGCCGTCTTGCCGGTAGCAGAGCACGGTGCCCACCAAAAACTGAAGCGGCAGCAGCAAATCCACCGCCCGGGTAACCAGCCCCAGCCCCGCTTGCAGGGCAAAGCAGCCGACGGTCAGCCCCACCACCAGCCAAAAGGTGGCGCGGGTGGCCCCCCGGCGGCCGGGCAGCGACAAAAACACCCCGCGCAGCGCCGCCACGGCGTTAAGCAGCACGCCGCCCACCGCGCCGAGCAGCGCCATGTTTACCACAAAAAGCGCCGCGCTGATCATTTGGCAAATAAAAACCGGCCGATTGGCGCGAAATTGAAAACCGGCAATGGCAAAGGCGGCCGCAGCCAGCCCGATACTTTGCGCAATCCATTCCATATCGTTCACCACCAGAGAGGCATTGTACCGCAAGGGGGCGGGTCTGTCAATGCGCGGCAAGGATTTTTTCAGACTTTTTTCAAGAAATTGAGAAAATGGGCTTGCAAAACCTGAAAAATGTGATATAATTCTTTCGCTGTTTGTTGCAGCCGGTACGGTGGGTATAGCTCAGTTGGCTAGAGCGCCAGATTGTGGCTCTGGAGGTCGTCGGTTCGAGCCCGATTACCCACCCCATTTTTTGGGATGTAGCCAAGTGGTTAAGGCACCGGACTTTGACTCCGGCATCCGCTGGTTCAAATCCAGCCATCCCAGCCAAAAATCGGCAATCCTCGCTAAGAGGGTTGCCGATTTTTACTTATTCACTATTCACTCTTCATTATTCACTAAATCCCAACTGCCGATTTTTGGTAGTGATTAGGTAATAGTGAATAGTGAAGAAGAGGAAGGCTGCACCTTGGCAGCCCGCCAATTGTTTTAGCTGGTTTCCGTTTGCAACAGTCGATTCAACTTCGCCGCACTTACGGCGGCTCGTTTCATCGTGTTGCGGCACAGCCCTGCGCGCTCCCTGTTTCCGCCCCCGGCGGCGGTCGCGCTCGGTTCCGCTTCGCGGACGATTAAAATTCAAGCCGCAGGCGGCGCTTCATGGCGCTGCCAAGCGCCGCTTCATTGCCTAAACCCCGTATCGCCGCGTATGATTCTCCTGCCAGCCGCGCATACTAAAACAGCCTGCAAAAACATCAGTTGATTTGCCGCTATTTTCATTGACATTTCAAGCGACTTTTGCTATACTGTTCTTGTGGAGGTGACAAACCATGACCAACCTGACGGGCGCCATACGAGACACCGTTCCCATTACGCAGTTCAACCGCGGCTTTGCCGGCAAAATTTTTGAAGAAGTAAAGCAATCCGGCGCCAAAGTGGTGATGAAAAACAACGCCGCCGAATGCGTTTTGCTTTCGCCGGAGGAATACCTGCGCCTGATGGACGAGGTAAACGACGCCAGATTATTCGCCCTTGCAGCCCAGCGGTTAGAGCAATTCGACCCCTCTAAAACGCTTTCCGGCGAGCAGCTGTACGCCGAGCTGGGCATTACCAAAGCGGATCTTGAGCAGAGCGACGAGGTAGAATTGGAATGAAATGGGAACTGCGCTATTTACCGGAGGCGGCGGACGATTTGAAAAAGCTCGCCGGAAACCAACGGATACTGGTGGTGAAAGCAATTGAAAAAGTGCGTGAAAATCCCCTTCCCGTGCAAGAGGGCGGCTACGGAAAACCGCTCGGCAACAAGCGCGGCAACAACCTTTCCGGCCTGCTCAAAATCAAGCTGCGGGGGGCGGGCATTCGCGTAGTTTACCGGCTGCTTCGCACAGAGTCGCAAATGCTGGTGGTCGTTATTGGCGTAAGGGCCGATGAAGAGGTTTACAAGCTGGCAAGCAGGCGCATTCAAAACGACCGATGACCCTTCACACCCAGACCCTTGTAGTGCGTTTTTAACCCCGACAAGTCTTACACAAGACTTGCCGGGGATTCCTTTTCCCCCGGGCTTGCACTTTTAGCCATTTTATGCCATAATAATCTTGTTAAGGTTTGTTTAAGGTTGCAGGATATAATCAATCTATAAGGGAGGCGAGCCCTTTGAAGCTCTTATACGCCGAAGACGAACCCAGCATGGCGGAGGCCGTGACGGATATTTTGCAATTTCACAACTTTATTGTAGACGCGGTTTCCAACGGTACCGATGCCTACGCTTTCGCCCGCGCCGAGCTCTACGACGGCATCATTTTAGACGTGATGATGCCGGGGTTAGACGGCTTGCAGGTGCTCGCCAAGCTGCGGCAGGCGGGCGACAAAACCCCCATTTTACTGCTCACCGCCAAGGCGGAGGTTGAAGATCGGGTGGCGGGGTTAGACGCGGGGGCGGATGATTACCTGCCCAAACCCTTTAGCATGAACGAACTGCTCGCCCGGGTGCGGGCCATGCTGCGCCGCAAAGAGACCTTTACGCCGGGCGTGCTCACCTTTGGCAATCTTTCGCTCAATTTGCACACCTTTTCCCTTGCCGGGCCGGGGGGCAGCGTGGCGCTGCCCAAGTTAGAGTACCAGGTCATGGAGCTGCTGATGCTCAACCACGGCATTTATCTTTCTACCGAAGAAATTTTTACCAAAATTTGGGGGTACGACTCTGAGGCGGAAATCGGCGTGGTGTGGGTTTACCTCACCTACCTGCGGCGGCGGCTGGCCGCCCTGAACGCCAACGTGCGCATTCGCGCCAAGCGCAACGTGGGCTACACGCTGGAGGTAATAGCATGATTCATACGCTGCAAAAACGGTTTATTCTTTCGGCTATGCTGGCCGTCGGCCTTTTGCTGGCGGTGCTGCTGGGGGCCATTAACGTGGGCAACGTGGCGCTTACCGCCCGGCAAAGTCGCCAAACGGCCGACATGCTGCTAAACGAGGCCCGCCGGGGCCAGCCCCCGCCCAAAGAAGACCCCCCGCGCGGCTTTTTGGCGGCGCCGACCGACGCCAACGCCCGCATGGCCGCCCTCTACTTTACCGTGCTGGTGGGGGCAGACGACGCCCAAATGCAAATCAACACCGAGCGCATTGCCGACGTAACGGCTGAGGAAGCAGAGGCGCTTTGCCGGCAGGCCATGGCCAAAAGCCAGTCGGCGGGGCGCGTGGGGCGGTTCCTTTATCGCGCCGCGCCAAACGAGCGGGCGGGCGGCACCCTGTACCTCTTTTTAGATACCGCCGCCCAGCGGCGTTCGGTTTTGCGGGTGGCCTTTTTTTCGCTTACGGCGGGGCTGGCCTGCTTTGTCGCCATGCTCTTTTTCGTGATTCTGCTTTCTAAAAAAGCCATTCGCCCCATTGCGGAAAATATGGAGCGCCAAAAGCAGTTTGTAACCGACGCCGGGCACGAGATTAAAACCCCGCTCGCCATTATTTTGGCCAATGCGGAGGCCATGGCGCTGTATGAAGGAGAAAACAAATGGCTGAAGAACATTCGGGAGCAAACGGTGCGGTTAAACGGGCTGATGCAAAATCTGCTGGCCCTTGCCAAAGGAGACGAAGCCGTGTCGCCGCCAGATTTGCAGCCGGTCGCCCTTTCAGAAGAACTGAACCGCACGCTGGAGACCTTTGCCGAACCCATGCGCCAAAAAGAACTGACGGTTACGGCGGCGGTGCCCCCCGGCCTTACGCTGCGGGCCGACCCGGAGCAGCTGCGCCGCCTGCTTTTGATTTTGTTTGACAATGCGGTAAAATATTCGCCCCGGGGGGGCGAAGTGCAGCTCACCTGCCGGGCGGAGGGCAAAAAGGTAGAGCTCACCCTGCAAAACCAATGCGAAGCCCTGCCTAACTGCCCGGCCGAAAAGTTGTTTGACCGCTTTTACCGTGCAGACGCCGCCCGTACCCATGCAGACGGCGGCTACGGGGTGGGGCTTTCTATTGCCAAAACCATTGTAGAAGCGCACGGCGGCACCCTGCGCGCCGCCTACTTGCCGCCAAACGCCATAGCCTTTACCGCCGCTTTTCCCCAAAACGCCAAACCCCGCGCCAAAGGGGAAAAGCAAGCATAACCCGCCCCTTGCAGCGCCGCCAAGTGCGGCGCTTTTTTTGCGAAAAAATTTTTTTCTCATCGCTAAGGTTCCGTTAAGGTTTGGGGATTATACTACTGGTAGAGCAAGGAGGCGATACCCATGGAGTTTCGGCATGAATGGAAAATAGAAATCAACCTCGCCGACTTGGCGGCGCTGCGCAGTCGGCTGCGGGTACTCATGCAGCCGGACGAACACGCCGCAGGCGGCCGCTACCAAATTCGCAGCCTGTATTTTGACACCCCCACCGACCGGGCGCTGCGCGAAAAAATAGAGGGCGTCAACCGGCGGGAGAAGTTTCGCATTCGCTGTTACAACGGCGATACCGGCTTTTTACGGTTAGAAAAAAAGAGCAAGCAAAACGACCTTTGCCGCAAAGAGGGGGTACCCATAACCCCCGCGCAGGCGGCGGCCTTTGCCGCCGGTCGGCCGCCGGGGGCGGGGCCGGGCGAGAGCTTGCCCCCGCTGGTGCAGGAGCTTAGCCGCAAAATGGTAACCGAGGGGCTGCGCCCCAAAACGGTGGTAGAGTACACCCGCGAACCCTTTTTTTACCCCCCGGGGGAGGTGCGGGTCACCTTTGACTATGCGCTTCGCACGGGGTTACGCTGCACCGACTTTTTAAACCCCGGGCTTGTTACCATACCGGCGGGGAACGCCCCTATTTTAATGGAAGTCAAATGGGGGGCCTTTTTGCCGGACGTGATACGCGCGGCGATTCAGCTGCCCGGGCGGCGGGCCGCCGCTTTTTCTAAATATGCGCAGTGCCGCCTGTACGGCTAACCATGTATGGCCTATATGAAAATCGAAAGGAGCTAACCTCATTATGACCTTCAGCGACATTTTTAAATCCAGCTTTTTAGAAAACGTAACCAGCGTAACGTTGCTCGACATGGCCCTGGCGCTGGTACTGGCCTTTGGCCTCGGCGTGTTCATCTTTCTCATTTACAAAAAAACCTACAACGGCCTGCTCTACTCTTCCTCCTTCGGCGTTACCCTCATTGCCCTTACCATGATAACTACGGTGGTCATTTTAGCCGTTACCTCCAACGTGGTGCTCTCGCTCGGCATGGTGGGCGCGCTCTCGATTGTACGCTTCCGCACCGCCATTAAAGAACCGTTGGACATCGCCTTTTTGTTCTGGGCCATTGCCGTGGGCATTGTGCTGGCGGCGGGCATGATTCCGCTGGCGGTCATCGGTAGCGTGCTCATCGGGTTGATTCTGCTGGTTTTCGTCAACCGCAAGCAGCACGCCAACCCTTACCTTGTGGTGCTGCAATGCACCGACCGGGCGAGCGAGCAGGCGGCGCGGGACTATTTGCAAAGCCACACCGGCCGCTGCGTGGTCAAAAGCAAAACCGCCCAAAAGGGGCAAATAGAGCTCAACTGCGAAATTCGCTTAAAAGACGACAACACCGATTTTGTGAACGAATTGGCGGACTTAAGCGGCGTTACCAGTGCGGTGCTGGTGAGCTTTAACGGCGAATACATGGGATAAGGAGGGGGCCCGCCATGGCAACGCATCGGCATATAAACGGAATTTGCGTGTGCATTACCCTGCTTACCCTGCTGCTCACCGCCCTGTTTATGAACGGAAAAGCGCTGGGCATTACCCCGGTGGCGGGGGAAGAAAACAGCGCCAAGCTGTTTACAGAAAATGACTGTAACGCCGCGTGGGACGTAACCGGCGCGACCGAGATTACCCTGGCAGACTCCGGCAGCAGCGTAAAGGGCAACGGCGCTTACGTGACCGGCGATACCGTGTATATCGTCTACGCCGGGCGCTACCGGCTGACCGGTGCCCTCAGCAATGGCTCGGTCGTGATAAAGGCGGAGGGGGACGACAAAATCTGGCTGCTGTTTGACGGTCTTTCGATTCATAACGAAAGCGGCGCCGCCCTGTTAGTAGAGCAGGCGGGCAAGGTATTCGTCACCCTGCGGGAGGGGACGGAAAACGCCCTTTCCTGCGGCGAAGCTTACGACGAGCAGGCGGTCGCCGCCGGGGTAGACGGCGCCCTTTACGCCAAAGACGACCTGACCATAAACGGCGCGGGCTCGCTGGACATTACGGCGGACTACCAGCACGGTATCGTTTGCAACGACGACTTCGTTATTACCGGCGGCAGCCTGACCGTAACGGCGACAAAAGACGCCATTCACGCCAACGACAGCGTGCGGGTACGCTCTGCCGCCCTTACCCTTACGGCGGGCGACGACGGCATAACCGCCGCCAACGACGACGAGAGCGCCTTCCTGTATATCGAGTCGGGCGAAGTGACCATTCCCGCCTGCTGCGAGGGGCTGGAAGCGGTGCAAATTACCGTGGCGGGGGGCAACGTGAACATTACCGCCACCGACGACGGCTTAAACGCCAACGGCTACAGCGGCAACTCCGCCATTACGGTAACCGGCGGGGAGATTACCGTAACGGTTCCGGAGGGGCGCGACGCCGACGGACTGGACTCCAACAAAGACATTACCATAACCGGCGGCAAGCTGCTGGTGAGCGTAAGCGACGGCGGCGGCAACTGCGCCATAGACTACGGCAGCGAGTATGGGGGCAAGTGCACCATTACCGGCGGCAGCGTGCTGGCCTGCGGCAGCAGCGGCATGGCAGAGGGGTTTGACTCTTCTTCCCCGCAGGGCTTTGTGATGCAGTCGCTAACAGCGGAAGCCGGGGCCACCGTAACGGTAACGGACGAAACCGGCGAGGAGCTGCTAAGCGAAGTGGTACCATGCAGCTTTTCCTCTCTGCTGGTAAGCACGCCGCAAATGGCAGTGGGCGAGAGCTGCACGCTGAGCGTAAACGGCAATGAAACGCAAGCGACGGTAGACAACACCGGCAGCACCGCCGGTGCCTTTGGCGGCAGAGGCGGTTTTGGCGGCTTGGGCGACAGGGGCGGCGCGTTGCCCGGCAGCGCCACCGACGGCGCCACCGGTGAAGCCCCAACCCCGCCGGGCGGCGGCTTTGCCGATCATGCCGGGAATGCTGAAAACGCCGACAGCGCCGCGCTGACTTCGTCCTCGAGTGCAACCGCCCCGGCGGCAAACGCCCCGGCGAGCGAACCCGCCTCCGCCGCCGAAGTTACCCCGCCGCAGGGGCAACCGCCAACCGATTTTGCCCAAAACGGGGCGAGCGACGACGGCACCCGCCCGGTGCTGCCGCAGGGCGACGCTGCCTTTGGCGGGGAGCAGGGCGACGGCACCTTTGGCGGTCGGGGCGGCGGTCGGCTGCAAGGGCAAACCGGCGACCTGCAAGACCCGGCGGGCGAATCGCAGCAATCTTCCGCTGCCGCCGGGAATCCGGTCACGATGGCGCAGCTGCTTTGGCTGGGCGTCTCTGTCCTTGTGCTGTTGGCAGGCTGCCTTATCGCTCTGTTTTATAAACGCAGGGGCTAAATGGAAGTATTCCTCCTGCCCCCGCCGCCTGTTCGGGTTTTTGCGAGAAGGGCGGCGGGGGTATTGCTTTTGGCTATACCCTCCGTTCGGTTTTCGGTATTAGACAAATCCGCCCGCTTCTGCTATAATATAACCAAATTCAAACAGCGGCAACGCTACAGGAGGTTTTTCTCATGGCTGATATTCGCAATTCTGCAAACTGGAGCTTTGAAACCAAACAGGTGCACGTGGGGCAAGAGCAGCCCGACCCCGCAACCGACGCGCGGGCGGTGCCGATTTACGCCTCTACCTCGTTTGTCTTTCACAATTCCGAGCACGCGGCCGACCGCTTTGGTCTGCGCGACGCGGGCAACATTTACGGCCGGCTGACCAACCCCACGCAGGATATTTTTGAGCAGCGCATAGCGGCGCTGGAAGGGGGCGCGGCGGCGCTGGCTACCGCCTCCGGCGCGGCGGCGATTGCTTATACCATTAACGCGCTGGCCAAAAGCGGCGAGCACGTAGTAGCGGCCAAAACCATTTACGGCGGCACCTACAACCTGCTGGCTCACACCCTGCCCCTTACCGCCGGCATTACCACCACCTTTGTAGACCCGGAGGAGGAGGGCGCCTTTGAAGCCGCCGTGCAGAGCAACACCAAAGCGATTTTTGTAGAAACGCTGGGCAATCCCAACTCTAACGTGATTGACATAGAGGCGGTGGCCGCCGTCGCCCACCAGCATGGCATTCCGCTGGTGATTGACTCTACCTTTGCCACCCCCTACCTGATTCGCCCCATAGAGCACGGCGCAGATATCGTCGTGCACTCTGCCACCAAGTTCATCGGCGGGCACGGCACGGCCATTGGCGGGGTGATTGTAGACGGCGGCACCTTTGACTGGAAGGCCTCTGGCCGCTACCCGTGGATTTCAGCCCCCAACCCCAGCTACCACGGGGTCAGCTTTGCAGAGGCCGCCGGCCCCGCCGCCTTTGCCACCTACATTCGCGCCATTTTGCTGCGCGACACCGGCGCTACCCTTTCACCCTTCCACGCCTTCCTCTTTTTGCAGGGGTTAGAGACCCTCTCGCTGCGGGTCGAGCGCCACGTAGAAAACGCGCTGAAATTGGTCGACTACCTGGCGCACCACCCGCAGGTAGAGGCAGTGCATCACCCCTCCCTGCCGGGCGACCCCAGCCATGCCCTCTACCAGCGGTACTTCCCCAAGGGCGCGGGTTCCATTTTCACCTTTGAGATTAAAGGCGACGACCAAACGGCCAAGCAGTTTATTGACCATTTGCCTATTTTCTCGCTGCTGGCCAACGTGGCGGACGTGAAATCGCTGGTCATTCACCCCGCCAGCACCACCCACTCGCAGCTGACCGGCGAAGAGCTGTTAGAGCAGGGCATCAAGCCCAACACCATTCGCCTTTCGGTGGGGATCGAAAACGCCGCCGACCTGATTGCGGCGTTAGAGGCGGCCTTTGCGGCGGTCAAAGCGTAACCTTCCCAATCCATTCAAAAACCCGGCGCAGTTTCCATTGGCTGCGCCGGGTTTTATCCTTTTTCTTA
>CANQGN010000002.1 GCA_947623215.1 uncultured Clostridia bacterium | reverse complement strand
GGTCGCGCCGGTACAACCGGTCGCGCCGGTACAACAAGCCATGCCGGTACAACCCGCCGCGCCGGTACAACCCGCTGCACCGGCACAACCCGCCGCACCGGCGCAGCCAGCCGCTGCGGGCGTGTGCCCTGCCTGCGGCGCACCGCTGCTGCCCGACTGCGACTTTTGCCCCGCTTGCGGCGCAAAAGTAAAAGAGTAAAAGGGTAGGCAATGCAATCAGGGTACAATGCGCCTGACGCGGCGCGATTTCCCGATTTGCTGCGTTGTCGGCCTTGAAATACGCCCGTATTCCTGCGGCCTGCCGCCTTGCAAAGTCAAAAAATCGCGCACGCGGCAGGTCGGAGATTTTTGGGGAGAGCGCCCGTCGATAGCTGCAAGGCGTGCGCTTGCAGCCGTACTTTGTGTACGGCAAAAGCGCGACAACGCCGCAGATGCGGCGGGCACTCCCCCAAAAACACGTTGGACCCTGATTGTATTGCCTAAAGAAAAACCATTTTTCCCCGCCCGCCTTTGCGCTTAGCAAAGGCGGGCGGGGTTTTGTCTTTTATTGTCACCCCCTTTTGCCCATGGGGCTAACGGTTAGGCCGCCCTTACAGCAGGCAGTTTAGGTGGCGCTCTATGCGCCGCCGGGCGGCCTGCAAAATACGGCAAACGGTCGATTTGTTCACGTTCAGCTGGCGGGCAATGGCGGCCATGGTGAGGTTGTCGTAATAATACAGCCCCACCACCTGCCGCTGGCGGTCGGTCAGGCCCTGCGCCACAACCCCCCGCACCGCTCGCAGCAGCCGGGCGTGCTCCTCTGCCTGCCGGTCGGGGGGCAGCGCTGCGGCGCGGTAGGCGGCCAGCCCCCCGGCCGCTTCGCCCGCGGCGTTTAGCTGCACCAGTCGTTTCGTGCTCATTCCCCCAGTCCTCCCTTGTTATAATAGTGCAGCAAATACCGCCCGATTTTTTTACACTCGGCCGCTTCTGCCGCCAAATAATACACCCGGCGGCGCCACAGCGCGTCGTCCTCTTGTGGCTGCTCGGCGCGTACCTGCCGCAGCCGCCGGCGCAGCGCCTCCTCCTGCGCCAGATATTCGGCGCCCAGTTCCGCTAACGTCATGCTATAAAACTTCCTTTCACACAATTTGTTGTGCTGTTTTCGGCCGATGACAGCGATAAACCAAAGGGCGCTCGATGGTTCCATTCTAATTTAGCACAAATTTGGGCAATTTTCAAGAGTATTACCTATAATCGTTATGTATTTGTAGAAAACTATAGTAAATTATCTCTAATTTTCACCCCCTTTTCGCCCTGCGGCGGGGCGAGCTTGGCCGCTTGCTTTTTTGCAAAAACCGCCGTATTTGTCACAAGCTGTGATTTTTTCACATTTCTTACCAAAAATAGCTTGCAATCCCCGCCCGGGTCGTATATAATGGGGGTACGTTTAAAATCCACGGCAAAGACACAATCTAAAAAACAGGGGGATTTTTCACATGACAGAGTTTTATCCGTTTATCACCCTTGGCGTAGCGCTGCTGGCGCTGCTTTACGTGGCCGTTACCACCCGCCGGGTGCTGCGCCACAGCGAGGGCAGCGAGCGCATGAGCAGCCTTTCGCGCTCCATTCGCGCCGGTGCTTCCGCCTTTTTAAAGCGGCAGTACACGGTGGTGGCCGTCTTTTTTGGCGGGTTGTTTTGCGTGCTGGGCGTGCTGGCGCTTACTCGATTGCTTAACCCCTTTATGCCCTTTGCCTTTTTAACCGGCGGCGTTTACTCAGGCCTTGCCGGGTTCATCGGCATGAAAATCGCCACCTCCTCCAACGCCCGCACCGCCCACGCCTGCCAGGGCAGCCTCAACCGGGGGCTGCGGGTGGCCTTTTCGGCCGGGTCGGTTATGGGCTTTACCGTGGTGGGCCTCGGGCTGTTAGATTTATCCGTCTGGCTCATTCTGTTAAAATTCGTTTTCCATGAATCGGTTGAGAATATTGCCGCTACCGTTATTACCTTTGGCATGGGCGCGTCGTCTATGGCGCTGTTTGCCCGCGTGGGCGGCGGCATTTTTACCAAAGCGGCAGACGTTGGCGCCGACTTAGTAGGTAAGGTAGAAGCCGGTATTCCGGAAGACGACCCCCGCAACCCCGCCGTGATTGCGGATAACGTAGGCGACAACGTAGGCGACGTAGCCGGCATGGGGGCGGATTTGTACGAATCCTACTTCGGCTCGCTCGTCTCTGCCGTGGCGCTGGGCGTGGCCGCCTTTAAAGGCTCGGCAGACGCCTTAAAAACCCGCGCCGCCATTGTGCCGCTGCTGCTGGCGGGGCTGGGCGTGCTCTGCTCCATTCTCGGCACCTTTTTGGTGCGCACCAAAGAAAATACCAACCAAAAAAGCCTGCTTTCGGCCCTTCGCCGGGGCACCAACGCCGCCGCGCTGGGCGTGGCCGTGTTGGCCTTTCCGCTGGTGCGCTTCGTGCTCGGGGCGGGCTATACCGGCGTTTACGGCGCGGTGCTCGCCGGGCTGGTAGCCGGGGTGCTCATTGGCCTGGCGACTGAATTCTTTACCTCTGACTCGTACAAACCCACCCGCACGCTGGCCTCAGAGTCAGAAACCGGCTCCGCCACCGTTATCATCGGCGGGCTGGGGCTGGGTATGCTCTCTACCTGCGTGCCCATTGTCATTATTGTCATCTGCATTCTCGTGGCCTTCTTTGCGGCCGGCGGGGCGTCCTCTGCCGCCATGGGGCTGTATGGCATCGCCCTCGCCGCGGTGGGGATGCTCTCTACCCTCGGCATTACCCTGGCAACCGACGCCTACGGCCCCATTGCCGATAACGCCGGCGGCATTGCCGAAATGGCGGGGCTGGACCATTCGGTGCGCGAGCGTACCGACGCCCTCGACTCGCTGGGCAACACCACCGCCGCCACCGGTAAGGGCTTCGCCATTGGCTCTGCCGCCTTAACCGCGCTGGCCCTCATCGCTTCTTACAAAGACCAAATCGAGCAGCTTGCCCAAAAAACCGGTTCGTCCTTTACGTTTGATATGGGCCTCATGAACCCCTCTGTGCTCGCGGGTCTCTTACTCGGCGCCTGCCTGCCCTTTGTCTTTGCCGCGCTTACCATGCAGTCGGTCGGCCGCGCCGCCCAAAGCATTGTGCGCGAGGTGCGCCGCCAGTTTAAAGAAATTGCCGGCATTATGGAGGGCAAGGCCGACCCCGACTACAAAACCTGCGTAGACCTCTGCACCCGCGCCTCGCTGCGCGAAATGGTGCTGCCCACGGTCATCGCCATTGCCGCGCCGGTAGCGGTGGGGCTGCTGCTGGGGCCAAACGGCGTAATCGGCCTGCTGGCCGGGGCAACGGCGACCGGCTTTTTAATGGCCGTGTTTATGAGTAACGCCGGCGGCGCGTGGGACAATGCCAAAAAGCACATAGAGGGCGGCGCCTTTGGCGGCAAGGGCAGCGATTGCCACAAGGCCGCCGTGGTGGGCGATACCGTAGGCGACCCCTTTAAAGATACCTCCGGCCCGGCTATCAATATTTTAATCAAGCTGCTTTCTATCGTGTCTATCGTCTTCGGTTCGCTCGTGCTCTCCTGCCACCTGCTGTAAACGAGCAAAAAAGAGATAGAATAGAACGAAATAAAACAACCCCCCGCTTTTCCCTTAAAGAGAAGCGGGGGGATTTTGTATTTTTGCATTTCTTCGTCATTCCCGCATATCCTATTACCGTACACCCTTGACAACTCGTACAACTTGTGCTATCATAAAAGCCCAAAGGAGGCGTTGATACATTATGCAACCCATGTATTCCAGCGAGGTGCGCAAAGAGTGGAGCGCCGTGCTCGACCGGGTCATTCGCGAAAAGCCGGTGTTCATTCAGCGCACAAGAGACCGGGCGGTGCTCTGCTCGGCAGAAACGCTCTGGCGGTTGGCGGAGGCGCAGCCGCTGGTGGCCGATTGTTTTACGGAGGCAGACGGCACTATTACCCTCTCGCTGCGGGGGGTAGATTTAGCGGCGAACGGCGAGACCTTACCGGCGGCCCGGGCGGCGCTGGCGCGGGATTTGCAGGAATATGCAGAGGAATATTACCGCGAGTTTGCGCTCTATAGCCGTGCGCCCAACCGGCGCGACCACCTGCCCTACGTGCTGCTTGCGCTTGCGGCCCCCTCTGCCCGCGCGCTGGAGGAAGCAATCGTATGCCAAAATGGAACGAACTGAGGCGCTTTTGCGAGCGGGAGCATTGGGAGCTATACAAAAGCACAGATCATGACTTTTACCGCAAAATCTTGCCGGACGGCCGGGTGCTGCGCACCAAAGTTTCCAAAGGCAGCGGCGAAATTCACACCCGCCTGTGGCAGGAGATATTAAAAAAGCAGCTGCAAACCACGCAGGAGCATTTTAACAGTGTAATATAGAATCGCACCCCCGCTTGTTTTCTAAAGAGAAGCGGGGGGATTTTGCATTTCCCAACCGCCTCCCGCCCGGCGGAGCGGTTGACTTTCGGCAAAAGCTGTGATAAAATAAAATCGTGAAAACCGAGAAAAAGCAGAAAAGCGGTGGGCAAATGCGCGGAGCAATTCAGGTAGACGGTTTGTGGGACGAAGGCTACGCCCTTGACCAATACGTAGCAAGCAGCGAATACGTGGGGGAGGACGTTTTCGGCCACCCGCAGTTTAACGCCACCTACACCCCCATTGGCAAGCTGCTGCACGCCATGAAGTACAACGGCCATTTAGACGCCAGCGACGCCATTGCCGAGCAGTGCGCGGCCTTTCTTACCCGCTGGCTGGCAGACAAACCGGTAGACATTATTCTGCCCGCCCCGCCCACGGTAGAGCGCGCCTTTCAGCCGGTATACCAAATCGCCGAGGCCGTATCTGCCAAAACGCACATTCCTTATGCAGACGACGTTTTAAAAAAGAAAAGCGGCCCGCCGGCCAAAAATATAGAGAAAAGCAAAAGAGATATGCGCGGTTCCGTTATCAAGTTAAAGCCCGCCACCAGAAAATGCAGCGTTTTGCTGCTGGACGATTTGTACTCCACCGGCGGCACCGCCAACGAGTGCGTAACCGTGTTAAAGGCCGACCCGTTGGTGGCCGCCGTGTATTATTTGGCGATTGCCAAAACCAGGTAAACCTAAGCATAAGGAGGTTGCCGCAGGTGAAAGTGTTTATTGCCGGGGCACGGTCGATTACAACCTTAAACGCGCCCGTTCAAAAAAGAATGATGTCGATTTACGAAAAAGGCTACAGCGTGCTGGTGGGCGACTGTTACGGCGTAGACGCCTCTGTGCAGCGGTTTTATGCCAATCTCGGCTACCAAAACGTCTGCGTGTACGCCAGCGGCGGCCGCGCCAGAAACAACGTCGGCCATTGGGCAATCAAAAGCGTCTCTGCCTCGCCCGGGGCCCGTGGGTTTGACTTTTACAAGCAAAAAGACCTTGCCATGGCAAACGAGGCAGACTACGGCTTTATGATTTGGGACGGCGAAAGTCGCGGCACGCTGAACAATATCATCAATCTGGTGCTGCAAAATAAATCGGTGTTGCTCTACCTTGCCCCTGTCAATCAAATGCTGGTGGTAAAAACGCTGGGCGATTGCAGCAAGGTCGTGTCGCTCTGTATGCCCAAAACGCAGGCGATTTACGGCCAATTGCTGCAAGCCGCCGCGCCGGTTCAGGTGCCGTAATCATCGCCCCCGCCAATACCAAAAAAACCAAAATTTTCTCTTGACAAATCGCCGCGGGGAGGATAGTATAGATTGTGCAGCAGGGCTGCCGTGCTGTGCTGCGAAAATGTTCCGCTGACCGATATGCGGGGTATAAGTGGTCGGGTCGAAAGTTGCCCTCTGCTTTTTCTATATGGAAAAGCGGGGGGCGGTTTTTTTGTGAAAGAGGCGAAAAAGGGCGGAAGAAGGGCGAAAAAAAGGGGAGGAAAGAGGAAGAAGGGCGAACGAGGAAAAAAGTGGGACGAGTTTTTTTGATTTTCCTAACAAACCTCTTGACAAATCGCGATTGGGGGAGTATACTGAGCTTGAAATTCATATGGTGGCGGAATAGGCGAACCGTCGTCGGTTTCGTCACAGTTCCGTAAGAGTGGGAGGAATTATCATGCTTTTAACCACGCGCAAATCCCCAATAAGTAGGCTATTGGGCCTGTTCTTTGAGCGTTGCAAGGCGTATTGCAAGGGATTTTTTCAGATTATTCTGAAAAGAGGCTTACCGAGTGCTTTAGCGCTGCTTTTAGCGCTGAGCGTGTTTGTTGTACCGTCTTTTGCTGATGCGGCGGATGTAGAGAGCTTGAAATTTGGTGAGTTGGACGGTAAAACTCTCGATTACTCCGATTACTCCGATGACAGTAATCCTAGTTTTTATAATTTGCTTTTTAGCAAATTATTAGCATCTGGATCAGGGGATCTGGAAAATAGACAGTTGGATGTCGAGACTACTCTTGGCGACAAACAGGTCACGCTGACCGGCACCGCACATACAAATTTTACTTTCACACATGTGAACATTAAGCCTAAAGCAGAGGGTGGTTTTCCTCCCATATTTGCCCTGAAAGTTCCGTCAAATAAGAATTCATATGAGGCATGGACGGCAAAGGATTCTTTCGGCGGACATTATGATGCCACATTGAGGGCGGCTGTCTTGCCAATCAGTCTTGACGGCCTCTCCGGCGATGTCACTATCGAACCCGTTCAACCGAAAGTTACCGTAACCTTGCCCCGTAATGTAGAAGGTGCGGCTTCGATTTTGTTTGAAGGTGAAGAAAGCGGTTCTTCCAAATCGGTTGACAAGGGAAGCGAAGTTTCGTTTGTCGTTACGGCGCAGGATGGTTATGAACCGAGCGCGGTAGAGGCAGTCGGCGCCGACAATGTGGCAAAACATTTAGACGGTGTGCAACAACAAGATAAACTTCGGCAAACGAAGTATACCATTACAGGCGTAGACAGTAATACCCGCGTTTCCGTTACCATGAAAGCGAAGAAGTATACCGTAACGGTTAACGGGTATGACCCGGAGAAGATGTTCTCGGCCACGTTGGGCGGCAGTCAATCGGTTATAATACCGGAACAGAATTATAATGCAACCTACACATTTGAGCTGGAAGCAAAAGCCGGTTATGCGGATCCCGAGGTTCAATACACAATGGGCGAAACCAAAGACCAAACCGTGCCGGGCTACAACGGCAAATACTCGGTTGGCCCGATTACGGACAATGTAACCATTAGCATTAAAGCCGGTGGTACGCTCTCTTACACCTTTACCGCGCCGACTGGCAGTGCGGGCGTTGGTTACACCGCCAAAGCGAAACAGGGTGAAGATACGATTCCAAACGGTACTGGCACCGTTTCTTACGGCAAAAAAGTAACCTATAGCGTAAAGGTAGAAGATAATTTCAGCAAATCTGTTCCCACGCTGTCGATAAGCGGTCAAGAACCGGACGTCAGCGGCGCAAAAGCCAAAGATAGCAACACCTATACTTGGACTTGGAACTCCTTGACCCGAAACACGACCGTAAATGCTGTGAACAACGTTGAGCGCGACGCTTACCACATAACCCTGCCGCATTCTGGCGCTGGTTACAGCGTAACCGGTAATGAGAACTATTCCGCTGGTCGTTCCTATAGCTTTACCATTACAGTGGACGAGGGCTATGAAGTGACGGCACAAGCACCTGGATATTCCTGTTTAATAATGATTGAACCGGGCGAAAGCGCAGATGTTAGCGTTACAAAGGACGGTAACCGCTACACCGTTTCGTTGTCCGGCGTAAAATCCGACCTGACCATTACCATTCCGAAAGGTGCTATTAAACAGCAAACCTTTACGGTAGAAGCACCTACTAACAAGGGCGACGGTGGCTTTGACTTTGCCTTTACGGGCGGCGGTTCCGAAGACAAAGAGAACGTAGCCTGGGGTACGCAGGTTAGCTTTACCGTAACCCCGAAAGATGGCTACACGGTTTCCAACGTTGGGTATATTGCTGGCGAAGGTTCAGAGCAAACGCTGACCGGTTCTCCGATTGCCCAGGGCAACGGCAGAACCTACACCGTAACGGTAACGGCCGAAACCACGATTGTGGTACACGCCAGCAAGAATTCTTACCCGGTAACCTTCCCCACCCCCACGACCGGCTTTACCGTAACGGTTACGCCGAAGAACGGCGAAGCGATCGCCAGCGGCGCTTCGGTTGAGCACAACACCGTGATTACCATTAAAGTAGCGGTAAACGAAGCCTACAAGGGCAAACCGAACGTAGAAGTTAACGGTGAAAAACAGACAATGGCCGAGGGCCAGGACTACACCTACACTTGCACCGTAGTCGGTGCCACCAACATTACGGTTGACGGCATTTCCGCGAAACGCTTTACTGTAATGCCTCCGACATTTAATGAACAGGAAAGCGGTGGTTACACCCTCTCCGGCGTTACCTCCGCAACGACTGTAGGCTGGGAGGGCGAAGTTCAGGTTACCGTTACCCTTACAGCTGGGTATAAATTACCCGAAGGCGGTTGGGACAGCGTGTTAACGGTAGAAGAAACTGGCAAAGCAACAGTTTCCGCAACCAATGAAGGCACTACTTCCTGTGAGTTCACCGTTTCGGAAATTAAGGGCAATATTAACCTGAAAGTAAGCGGCATTAAAGCCATTACGCCGAATGTAAGCTATAATAACGGGGACAGGGGCTTCAGGCTCCAGTTGAACAGCCAAGCTCAGACCAGCGTAAACGTCAAATACGGTTCAAACGTTTTTTACACCGTTACCGCTGTTGTGGGCTACCGCATCACTAAAATTAGCTACACGAGGGGCGACGGCCAACCGAACGTGGTACAGGTTTCCGCTGCCGGTCAGTATAGCATTCCAGACGTAAACGAAGACGTAAAAATCACTGTAACGGCTGAGAAGATTCGAGTTACCGTTGTTACGAAAGTGCTGAACTATAAGCTGTATGGTGTGGATTTCGGTGGTTCTACTGCAACGGCCCATTACAGCATAGGCGAAAGCGATTCTAAACTTTCGGTGAGCGAAGACGAAACAAAACTAATGCTGGCAAAACCGGACGATCTTAATAAAGCCGGTTTGGTTTTCAATGGCTGGACTCTCGACGGTATAACTGCTCAGGATTCGTATGAAGTCACCGACCAGCTTACGTATACGTTTGTTGGTACGTTTAGTGCGAAGGAACACACGACTGGTGAAGACGATACCAATGCTCCGTTCTTTAAATCAACTAAAACAACGCTTAATACCACCAAGACGGGTAATGAAAAGCGAGTTCAGAACATGTGGCAATCTACCTTGTCAAGCGATTTGCAGGGTAATGATCTGGAAGCATTGAAGGGTGCAAGCGGCGTAAAGGTACTCGCTTATGGCGCACTCTATTCTGACGAGGAAATCAAGGTATCCGATGTGGCTGATTTCCTTGCCAATACCGCCAGAGCAACAGCCGCTTGGACAAAGTGCAACGACAATAAACACCTCTACTACGTCTATTATGACAACAACGATGAGTATCCGTTGCAGATTGGCGAGAAGGTTAGCTTTAAAATGGTTTGCGGCCAAGGTCTCCAGCGTTACGGTTGTGTCTTCTTCATCGTAGAAATCGACGGTCGCAGGTACACTGTTTTCGGTAGAGTTCGAATGTCTAATTCAAACGTTGGCGATTGAGCAATGTCAAAGAAAGAAGGAGTGAGACTTATGAAAAAAGAATATGTTTCCCCCGAGCTGGAAGTGGTATTGCTCGAAAGCAATGAAAACATGATGGCCGACAAAGAAATTGATGGTGGCTCGGAGCCGGAGAGTAGCTATTTCGACAACATCAGCTTCCACGGTTGGCTGCAAAACCTCCCCAACGGTTACATGTTGAGCGAAGAGGAAGTCGAAAACTTCCGCAAGTAAGCGGTTCGCCCGTTCCCTTCGCGGGAAGCGAACGCCACCGCCCCCCAAACGGTTGCGAGAAAGTGGGAGCGGCAGCACAGCAAAAATCCTTATCATCTACCAACCGGGGTTTTTGATAAACCCCCAAAAGCCCCGGCTGGTTTTCCCCCTTTTTTTAAAGAACCCCCCGCCTGGTTTCGACTGGCCAGACGGGGGGTTCGATTTTTTCAATTGTCTTTCCCTTTTTCTTGTCTTTCTTACGGCCGAATTTCCAGCGCCGTAAAGGGGGATGTACATTCTAAAGCAATTTCGCCAATCCCCGCCGGGAGCAGCAGGCAGTCGTACTGGCGCAGCGGCATGCTCCCCGCCGGGTAGCGCAGGGTCAGCCCGCCCGCCGTTTCCGTTACCAGCAGGGCGGCAAAGGCGTCTCTCGTCACCCTAAAACTGCCCGGCGCGGTGTGCCGGGTCACCGTAAAGTAGGGGCAGCGGGCCAGTTCTTCCGCACCGTCTTGCCTCTTCTTCGGTTGGGCGGGCAGGGGAGTGGCCTCTCTGGTAGAAACGGCTAACGCCTGCGCCTTGTGCAGCGGCCGGGGGTTGCCGTCTGCCCCCACCCGGCCGTAATCATACACCCGGTAGGTCACGTTAGAATTTTGCTGAATCTCGGCAATCAGCATCCCCGCGCCAATGGCGTGCAGCGTACCGGCGGGGATAAAAAACACGTCCCCCCGGCGCGCCTTAACCGGCTGCAACACTTCCTCTAAGCTGTCGTCCTCCACCCGGCGGGCGAGTTCTTCTTTGGAAATGCTTTTTTGGAGGCCGTAATAGAGAAACGCCCCCGGTTCGTGGTCGAGCACCACCCACATCTCCGTTTTGCCGGGTTCGCCCTCGTGCGCCAGCGCGTATGCGTCGCCCGGGTGCACTTGTACCGAAAGGGGCTTTGCCGCGTCAATGAGTTTTACCAGCAGCGGAAACCGCTCGGCGTTTTGAAACCGCTCGCCCAGCGCTTCCGGATTTTCTGCCAAATAGTCCGGCAGGGTTTTGGTGCTCCCCGCGAGCATGCTGGGGCCCGCCGGGTGGTTGGAGAGCACCCACGCCTCCGCCAGCGGGTCGGTATTCGACTGCGGGTAGGCACTTTTTAGCCGCCGCCCGCCCCATAGGTAGTCTTGAAACGCGGGGGAAAGAACAATCGGTTGGGGTTGGTTGAACATAATATGCGCCGCCTTTATTGAAATTTTTTTCTTATTATACCGCCCGGCGGGTGAAAAATCAATGCCCGCGCGGGGCAAACTAAGGCAAAGTGCAAAAAAAGGAGGGACGTTACCAACCATGACCAAACGACAAACCGAGGGCTTTTGGCAGGGCATGGGCGCGGGTGCGCTCGCCGGGCTGGCCGCCGGGGTAGGGGCCGGGCTTTGGCTGGGCGCTGGCAAACGCTGCGCCGCCAAAAAAATCGCCCGCGCCGCCCGCGCCGGCTGCGACTTTGTAACCGATTTGCGGAAAACCTTATTTTAAAGAAAAATTTCATTTCCGCCCCCCTCCGCTCCGCCGGGCGGGGGGCTTGATTTTTGCCCCCTCGCGTGGTATACTGGGGCTTGCAGCCCCGGCGGGGTTTTTGTGTTCCTTCATGCGCCGCGGCTGAAACTCTTTTGTTTTGTAAGGAGGCCGCCGCGCATGACCGGTACCGAGTGGCAAAATCCCATGAATTTCTCCCCGCCGGGGCAGCCGGGCGACTGGCAGCGGCTGCAATACCGCCGCCTGTTTGCCCGCCAAATTACCCGCACCGGCAATTTGCTGGGCTGCGCCCTGCTGCTCAGCCAGCTGGCGGGCATGGTGGTTTCTCTTTTTGTGCCGGCGCTGATTGGCCTTGTGCTGCCCGCCGCCGACGGCGTGGTGTACGACGCGCTGGAATACGCCTTTTACTCCCCCCTTAGCATGGGGCTGGTGTTTTGGCTGGTGGCCGTGGCCGGGCGGCAGCGGCTGCAAAATCTGCTGCCCTTTGGCGCCATTCGCCCGCTGGAAGCGCTCGGCTGCATTTTGGTGGCCTTTTGGGGCGTGGCCGCCGGCAACTGGGCCGCCGGGTGGGTAGAAATGCTCTTTCCCGCCACGGCAGAGAATTTAGAAAGCGTAATGGGCGCCGCCCCCGCCACCCCGCTGGAATTGGTGCTCAACCTCTTGTACATTGCCGCCCTGCCCGCGCTGATAGAGGAATTTTGCTTTCGCGGCGTGGCGCTGGGCCTGCTGCGGTCTTACGGCGACCGCTTCGCCATTTTGGTGAGCGCCGCCCTGTTTGCCCTGCTGCACGGCAAGTTTATACAAATTCCCTTTGCCTTTGCGCTGGGGCTGGTGCTGGCCTACGCCACCGTGCGCACCGGCAGCATTTGGCCGGCGGTGATTACCCATTTTTGCAACAACGCCATGTCGGTGCTGCTGGATTATTTTGAACCCGGCCTGACCGCCCTCTTTGGCGACGCCTTTGGCCTGCTACTCTATGCCCTGTGGCTGCTGCTGGGCTGTGTGGGATTTTTGATTTTGCACTTTTGCTGCCGCCGCCCGGCTGCCGAAATTTACCGCCCTTACCTTGGCTGCCTGGCCCCCGCCGGGCGCAACGGCGCCTTTTGGAAGGCCCCGGCGATCATCGCCTCGCTGGTGCTTTACCTTGGCATGGCGCTGGTGTTTTTGGCGCCGCTTCATGTGTGACTACTACGGCGACCTGCCCCCCATGCGCCGGGCGCTGGAGCTGGCGCGGCAGGCCGCCGAGGCGGGCGAGGTGCCGGTGGGCGCGGTGGTAACCTACAAGGGGCAGGTGATTGCCGAGGGGCGCAACCGCCGCGAAGAAACCGGCGACCCCACCGCTCACGCGGAGTGCGAGGCCCTGCGCGCCGCCGCCCGCGTGCGAAATGATTGGCGGCTGACCGGCTGCACCCTCTACGTAACGCTGGAGCCCTGCCCCATGTGCGCCGGGGCCATTGTGAACGCCCGGGTAGACCGGCTGGTGTACGGCGCGGCCGACCCCGCCGCCGGGTGCGTGGGGTCGAACATTCAGCTCTTTGCGCTGGATTTTTGCCACACCCCCCGGGTGACCCCCGGCGTTTTGGCAGAGGAGTGCGCCGCGGTGCTCTCTCGCTTTTTTGCCGACCGCCGCGGGCCGGGCAAAAACCCTTGATTTTCGCCGCCGGGTATGGTACAATAAAGGCGCAGCCTGTAAATAAGGGAGGACGTTGCAATGCAGCCGGTTCGTTTTCAACGCGTGTTGTTTGGCTTTCGCCGCCGCCAGGTGCTGGCGTATATCAACGAGGCCCACGCCGATTTTGCCCGCCAGCTGACGGAGCAGCAAACGGCCCTTCAAACGGAATATGACGGGCTGAAGGCCGAGCTGGAGGGCCGCCTGGCCGAGCAGACCGCGTGCGCCGCCCGCGCTATGGCGGAGGCGGAGGATTGCCGCCGCGCGAAGCAGGAGGCAGAGCAGGCCGCCGCCTTGCAGCAGCAGCTGGCCGAGGCCGCCCGCCATGACGCTGCCGCCGGGCAAGCCGCCGCCGCCGAAAAAGAGGAGCGGCTGGCCGAAAAAGACCGGGTCATCGCCGGGCAGGCGGAGGAATTGGCCCGCTTGCAGGAGCAGCTGGGGCTGCTGGAAGAGGAGTTTTCTTCTTTGCGGCAAGAGGCCGAGCAAAACACCGCGCTGGTAAACTGCGTAAGCCTGCTGCACGGCCGCAACCGGGCGCTCACCCAAAAGGTGGCCAGGTTAGAGGCGCAGCTGCAAAACGGCCAAACCGACCGCGCGGTAGAGCATTGTATGAATTCCGCCGGAGAGAACGCCCAGGCGGTGCAGTCTACCGAGCAGCTTTTCGCCCGCGTGCGGGAAGAAATTGCCCAGGCGCTGCAATCTATCTCAGACAAAATTCAAAACGACGGCGCGGCCGCTCCGGCAGCCGCCGACCGATTTGTGGATTTGGCGCAGCTATAGTCACGACCAATTGAATCAACGCTTCCTATTTTTCGGCGTGCGCACGCATGGGCCCTGGGCGACGGGGCGCTGTGAACCATGTCAGGCGGGGAACCGAGCAGCATTAAGCAGTTTGCCCGGTGCGACGCAGTCAGTCTGTGCGTGCGTGCTCCGAAGAACAGGGAGCTTTTGGCTTGTGTGTATCAAAAAAAGGGGGTGTTCCGGTGTATCAGGCGCTTTACCGCCAGTGGCGGCCGCAAACCTTTGCCGACGTGGTGGGGCAGGAGCCCATTGTGGCGACCTTGCTAAACGAGGTAAAAGGCGACCGGCTTTCGCACGCCTACCTGTTTACCGGGCCGCGCGGCACCGGCAAAACCTCCTGCGCCAAAATATTGGCCAAGGCGGTGAACTGCCTCTCGCCCCGCGAGGGCGAACCCTGCAACGAGTGCGAAATTTGCCGGGGCATTAACGCCGGTCGCCTGCTGGACGTAGAAGAAATTGACGCCGCCTCGAACAACGGGGTAGAGCAGGTGCGCGCCCTGCGGGAGGAAACCCGCTTTACCCCCGTGGCGGGGCGCTACCGGGTGTATATTATAGACGAGGTGCACATGCTCTCTGGCGCGGCCTTTAACGCGCTGCTCAAAACGCTGGAAGAGCCGCCCGCCCACGTCATTTTTATTTTGGCCACTACCGAGGTGCACGCCCTGCCGGCCACCGTGCTTTCGCGCTGCCAGCGGTTTGATTTTCATCGCCTTTCAGACGAAGTCATCGCCGCCCGGCTGTTGTTTGTGGCAAAGCGAGAGTCGATAGAGTTAGAGGAAGAAGCCGCCCGCCTGCTGGCCCGCCTGGCAGACGGCGGTATGCGCGACGCGCTTTCGCTGCTTGACCGCTGCGTAGACGCGCCGGGCGAACGGGTCGATTGCCGCCGGGTAGAAAAACTGGTGGGGCTGGCCGGTGCCGACGGCCTGCTGGCGCTGCTTGCGGCCGTGTTTGCCGGTAAAGCAGACGAGGCGCTGCGGGCGGTAGAGGCGCTTTACCAAACCGCGGGCGACGCCCGGCGGCTGTGCGACCAGCTGCTGGAGCAGCTGCGCGGGGTGCTCATTTGCACCATGGTGCCCGACCCGCAAACGCTGCTTTCGGCTTCGCCAGACGATTTGCGCCGCATGATGAATATGGCCGCCGCCCCGGGCGAGGTGCTGCGGCTGACCCGTATGCTGGCCGCCGCGCGGGACGAAATGCGCACGGCCGCCGCCCCCCGCCTGGAGCTGGAAATGGCGCTGCTGCGCTTTTTGCTGCCGGAGGGCGGCGCCCCGCAGCCGACCGCGCCCCCGCCGGAGCAGCCGCAGGCAAAACAGGCGCCCCCGCTGGGGCGGGCGGAGGCAAAGCAGGAGCCCCCGCCAAAGCGGGAGGCCGCGCCCTCGCCGCAGGCCGAACAACCCGCCCCCGAACAGGAGCGGGACGACCCGGGCGAGCCGCCCCCCTTTGACGATGCAGACGCCCCCCCACCGGAAGATTTACCCGCCCCGCCACAGCCGGAGCGGCCGGCAGAGCGGCCGGTTGCTGCGCGGCCGGGCGAAACGCCGTTTGAGGCGTGGGACGCCGTGCTGAACGCCCTTGGGGGCGCCAACCGCATGATGGCCTCGGTGCTCAAAAATTCCGTTGCCTTCTGCCGGGGCGATTTGTTGCTCATCGACTGCGCCCACCCGCAGTTTTCTGACCTGCTGCGGCAGCAACAAAACCGCACCGCCCTGCGCGACGCCATTACCGCCGTAACCGGCAAAACCTACCGGTTGGGGCCTTACCAAAAGGCGGCCCCCGCCGAGGCGGCGGACCCGTTAGAGGCGTTTATGCGCCACTTAAACGGCCGGGTGCCGATAGAGAATCTGGACGCCGAAGACGAGGCGTAAAGAAAGGAACGAACCGCATGAAAGCAAGACTTCCCCAGGGCTACGGCGGCGGCCCGGGCAATATGAACCAAATGCTCAAACAAGCCCAAAAAATGCAAGAGGAGGCCGGCCGCCTGCAAGAAGAGCTGGACGAGCGGGAATATACCGCCGTTTCGGGCGGCATGGTAGAGGTGACCATAGACGGTACCCACCACCTGCGGGCCATTCACATTCAGCCGGAGGCGGTAGACCCCGACGACGTGGAAATGCTGCAAGACATGATAACCGCCGCCTTCAACGAAGCGGTAGACAAGGCCGTAACTACCGCGAATGAAGAAATGCAAAAGCTCACCGGCGGGTTGAATTTGCCGGGCATGGGCGGGTTGTTGTAAGGTATGTCGTCTTATCAGGTACCGCCGCTCGCCCGGTTAATCGAGCAGTTTGAGCGGCTGCCGGGCATTGGCCGCAAAACCGCCCAGCGATTGGCCTTTTTTGTGCTGGACTTGCCGCCCGGCGAGGCGGAGCAGTTTGCCGCCGCCATTTTAGAGGCCCGCCAAACCATTCATTGCTGCTCTATTTGCCAGGATTTAACCGACGGCGACGTTTGCGCCATTTGCGCGGCCTCAGAGCGCGACCGCGCCACCATTTGCGTGGTAGAAGACCCGCGCGACGTAGCCGCCATTGAGCGCACGCGGGAGTATAACGGCCTGTACCACGTGCTGCACGGGGTTATTTCGCCTATGGACGGCGTAGGCCCCGATCAGCTGCGGGTAAAAGAACTGCTGGCGCGGCTTTCTAACGAAGCGGTAGAAGAGGTCATTATGGCCACCAACCCCACGGTAGAGGGAGAGGCCACCGCGCTGTATTTGGCCCGGTTAATCGCGCCGCTGGGCGTGCGGGTTACCCGCCTTGCCTACGGCATTCCCGTGGGGGGCGACTTAGAGTATGCCGACGACGTTACCCTCTCGCGCGCGCTGGAAGGGCGCAGCGAGCTCTCGTAGCGGTTCGGTTGGGGGGTTATCCCAACCGGGCACCAAACTTGTAAGAAAGGCGGCAGACCATGCCAGAGCGTAACCAGCCGATGAAAGTGGTTGCCGTGCACAAAAAGGCCTATCACGACTATTTTGTGCAGGAGACAATGGAAGCCGGCATTGAGCTGTTCGGCACCGAGGTCAAGTCCATTCGGGGCGGCGGCGTGAATTTAAAAGACGCCTGGTGTTCCATAGAGGGCGGCGAGCTGCTTGTAAACGGTATGCACGTCAGCCCTTACGAGAAGGGCAACATTTTTAACCGCGACGCCTACCGGGTGCGCCGACTGCTCATGCACAAGCGCGAAATTTTGCGGCTGTACGGCGTGCTCAAGCAGCAGGGGCTTACCCTTATACCGCTGCGGGTATATTTTCGCGGTCAGCGGGTAAAATTAGAACTGGGCCTTTGCCGCGGCAAAAAGCTGTATGATAAACGCGAAACCGCCGCCCGGCGAGACGACCAGCGCAACATTGACCGGGCGCTCAAAAACCGGAACATCGGCGCTTCGGCGGAATAGCGGAAAAGCGAAAATCAAAAATTGTTAAAAATGGGGGCGTAAAGGGTTCGACGGGGGTTTTGAACCAGAATCAGCGAGCCGTGCTGCGGACGCACGTAAAACGCCGCACTTTTCAAAACAAACGACAACACTCAAGTTGCCTACGCTGCTTAATTAAGCAGCCGTCCTTCTCCGGAGTACCGCGGCCGGAAGTAAGGGCGTCGATTAGCGGTGAACGTGCGGGAGAAAAGCGCTTTTGTTTCCCCGCATGACTTAGGAAAGCTACCGCGCGCATAGCCTGACAGCCGGCGCTGCGCCGCGGGAATTAAAAGGACTGCCTGCGCTCGGAGAACATTTTGGGAATAGGCTTTCGGACAGGGGTTCAATTCCCCTCGCCTCCACCAAAAATCGGCAAGCGACTTTGGAGCTTGCCGATTTTTACTTATTCACTATTCACTATTCACTCTTCACTAAAAACTTTTGCTGCCGATTTTTGGGAGGTAATATGTAATAGTGAAGAGTGAAGAAGAGAAGGCTGCACCTTGGCAGCCCGCCAATTGTTTTAGCTGGTTTCCGTTTGCAACAATCGATTCAACTTCGCCGCACTTACGGCGGCTCGTTTCATCGTGTTGCGGCACAGCCCTGCGCGCTCCCTGTTTCCTCCGTTTGCAACAGTCGGTTCAACTTCGCCGCGCTTACGGCGGCTCGTTTCACCGTGTTGCTGCACAACCTGCGCACTCGCTGCTCCCCGCACTGCGGGCGCTCGTGCTCGGTTCCCCCGGCGGCGGTCGCGCTCGGTTCCGCTTCGCGGACGATTATAATTCATGCCGCAGGCGGTGCTTCATGGCGCTGCCAAGCGCCGCTTCATTCATGCCGCAGGCGCCGCTTCATTCCGCCGCAAGGCGTAACAGAACGGTTGCCGGCCGGCGGTCGTATGGCTATCCACACAAAAAACACAGTCAATCCAACAAAAAAGCGAAAAAGTTCTTGACCTTCCCCCTGGGTCAGGGTGTATTCTTGTGGGGAAATAGGCAAACAGGTAAACAGGCAAACAGAAAGGGATTGCGCATGACCATTAAGGACGTAGAAAAGCTGACCGGGCTGACGGCCAAAAGCATTCGCTATTATGAGTCCAAACATTTAATCGCCGTAGGCCGCAACCAGGCAAACGCCTACCGGCATTATACGGAGGAAGACGTGACCCGCTTCAAATGGATTAAACTCTTTCGCTACCTTGGTTTTAGCATTGAAGAAATTGAACGGCTTTTGGCGATGAACGCCGACGAGATGAAGCAGGCGCTGCACCGAAAGGCAGACGCCTTTGCAGCGCAGGAGGAGCTGTGCGAAAGCAAACGAACCCTTTGCCTGCTGCTGGCCAAAGAGTACGAAAACAGCGAAACGGTCGTGGCGGAATACAACGAGACCATTGATTTTTTGGAAAGCGACGAAATGAGCGAGCTGAAAGAACAGGTAAAGGAGTTCGCCGCGCCCAATTTGATTACCGTTATTGCGGAGACGTTGATTTGCATGGCGCCTGTTTTTTGGCTGTTTTATAATATTTTGGCGGCGAGAACCGATTTGCTGCTGTTTAACGGGGTCGTCGCCATTCTCTGCACGGCGCTTACCACCTGGAACTGGATGCACTACGCCCAGCAGTACAAGAAAAACCGGGAGCGGGTAAAGAGAAAAACCCGCAACATGCTGTGGCTGCTGCCGGCGCTATGCGCGGCCTTTCTTTTGGGCATTACGGCAGTCGTCGCCCTAACCGCCCTGTTCTCCGGGTGGGCGCTGCCCGAGCACTATTTGTTTTTTGAACACGGGCCGTTTGCGGGGGCGGCGCTGGTGCTGCTTATTATCCTCCCCGTCGTGTTGTTTTGCGTGTGGGCGGCAGCCAGGCTCCGCAAAAAGCCGGTAGAAGAAATGGAAGAGGCGAGCGACCTATTGTTCCTCTGGAATCGCCTGGGGAAATGGCGCGTCGCCGCTATCGCTGCATGGCTGGCGGCGCTGTATGGCTGCGCCTTTCAGTTTACTGCGGTTACAGCGGACAAAATCATCCGCTATTCGCCCTGGCAGCCGACGGGCGTGGCATACAGCTATGCCGACGTGGAGGCGATCAAAACCGGATTTGGGGACAAAAATTTTTCTTTTGCAGAATACAAGAAAAAGGGCAGCTTTTACTACCAAATTACAATCGACGGCCAAACCGTCACCTTTCACACGCCAACCGTCAATGAACAAATTCAGCGATACGAGGAACATACCTATTTGGAATTGGAGGAATTTGACCGGGCGCTGACCGCGTTGGGGATTCCCAAAGAAGCGGACGAAACGGGTTGGGAAACCTGCGATTTAGACAGGGAGTACGTGGAGCGATTTTTAAGAATCATTCGGAATAAAAGGCAGGATTGATTGCAAAGCAATTTTAGAAGGCTGAAATTCTGCCGCGTTTGCCCTGCCGATTGGCTATATTGTATTGCAATTAGCCATACAATATGGTATAATGGTAACCAGAAAGGCAGGTGCTGAGAATGGCAACAAAAAGTGCAAACGTAACGGCCCGCATTCAGCCGGAAATTAAGCAGCAGGCGGAGGCGGTTTTGGAGAAAATCGGTTTGCCTGTTTCGGTGTTGATCGATACCCTATACCGGCAAATTATTATGACGGGCGGCGTGCCCTATTCGCTCACCCTGCCCCAACCGCCCACGGCAGACAGCTTGACCGATGAGCAGTTTCACGCCATAATGAAAAAAGGCTACAATCAGGCGCAATCCGGCGAGGGGCTGCCGGTAGACGAAGCCTTTGCCAAAATCCGCGCGGGCATTTGAGGTTGCGGGTTGAAGTGAAGCTCACGCCGCAGGCACTGGGGCAAATTGAGGAAACGATACAGTATATCTCTAAAGTCCTCTTAGAACCGGAAATCGCACGAAAATGGGCGGATACGCTGCAAATCGCCATTCAAAAGCTGGATTCTATGCCGTCAAGATACCCGCTTACCGAGGAAGAACCGTGGCGCACGAAAGGAATCCGCAAAATGCCGGTTCACCATTTTCTCGTTTACTATCTGGTTGATGAGGACAAGAAAACCGTATGGGTTACGGCGGTGATTTACGGGCGGCGCGACCAGATGACAGCGCTGCGTGCTATGCCGCCGGTTGATGCGGAACAATAAATGGGATTTCTCTTAACAGCCCTGTTACGAGAAATCCCGTTTTGCTTTTCCTCTCCTCTTTGCTTTATTTCTTCACCGCCCGGCGAGGGTGCGGCGCAGTTCCGTTACGTATTGCGCTGCAATTTCGCTCATAACGCGGTTTTTCTTTACCACATACCCGATTTCCATTTTCCCCTCCGAGTCGTCGCCCGCAAAAGGAACGGTAATAAAATCGTCGCCGTTTAATTCTTCGCAAATAATGCCGGAGCAGAGGGTGTAGCCGTTTAGCCCCACCATAAGGTTTAACATGGTCGCCCGGTCGTTGGCCTTTATGGTGCGGGGGTAGTCGGCCGTGCTGTAAATTTCTTCCGCATAGTAAAAGGCGCTTTCGCTGCCCTGCTCAAACGAAAGGCAAGGGTAGGGGGCCAGCATGTTAAACGATAGGGCGGCCTCCCCCGCCAGCGGGTGGCCTTTCCACAAATACACATAGGCGTCGCAGGCAATGAGGGGGCAAAAGGCCAGCTCGGCGGCGCTCAGCAGCTTGGTGAGCGGCTTGTGGTTAAAATTGCTGCGGTAGAGCAGGCCGATTTCGCTTTTACCGCCCCGCACGTCTTCTATTACCTCCCGGGTTTTGGTCTCTCGAATGGCGAATTCATATTCCTGCGTGTCGTACTGCTTCACCAGCTCTACAAAGCTTTTTACGGCAAAGGAATAGTGCTGGGTCGAAACGCCGAACTTCTTTTTTCGCACGGCCGCCCCCAAATATTTCTCCTGCACCACCTCGTACTGGTCGTACAGCTGCCGCGCATAGCCCAAAAAGTCCTCGCCGTCGGCGGTGGGGGTCATGCCCTTGGCGCTGCGGGTAAATACGGCGAAGCCCAGCTCGCTTTCTATGTCGTGCACGGCGGCAGAAAGCGAGGGCTGCGCCACGTAAAGAAGGGCCGCCGCTTTGCTTAAAGAACCGGCCTTTGCCACGGCGAGCAGATAGCGAATTTGCTGTAACGTCATAAAAAATCACCCGACCGGCCGGGGAACCGGCCGCCTTCCTTGCTGAAATGCGGGGAGAGTCTTGAAAACCTACCAAATATATGGTATTATTAGGTTATCAACCGCAAAGGGGGACGAAGCATGAAAATCTCCACCAAAGGGCGCTATGCGCTGCGGCTGCTGCTGGATTTGGCCCGGCACCGCGGCGAGGGGTATATTGCCCTAAAAGATACTGCCGAGCGGCAGGGTATCTCAAAAAAATATTTGGAGCAGATTATTCCGATTTTAAACAAAACCGACCTGTTAAAAACCAACCGCGGCTACCAGGGGGGGTACAGGCTGGCCAAAGACCCGGCGCTCACCACCGTGGGGGACGTGCTGCGCTTAACAGAGGGCAGTTTGGCGCCGGTGGCCTGTGTGGAGCAAAGCCCGGTAGACTGCGCCCGCAGCGCCGACTGCCCCACGCTGCCCGTGTGGCAGGGGCTTTACCGGGTGATGACGGAGTATTTAGACGGCATTACTTTGCAGGATATTTTAGACAGCCAGCGCGAGCGGGCGGGGGACAATTACAATATTTAAAGCTGCAACCAAAAAACTCCGCCGCTGCAAACGGCGGAGTTTTTGGCGGTTATTCGGCAAACATGGGGGTAGAAAGGTAGCGCTCGCCGGTGTCCGGCAGCAGGGCGACAATCACTTTGCCCGCATTCTCTGGCCGCAGCGCCAGCTTTGTTGCGGCAAATACGGCCGCGCCGGACGAAATGCCCACCAGCAGCCCCTCTTTGCGGGCGAGGGTGCGCCCGGTGGCAAAGGCGTCTTCGTTTTCTACGGGGATGATTTCGTCGTAAATCTCGGTATTGAGGGTATCTGGCACAAAGCCCGCGCCGATGCCCTGTATTTTATGCGGCCCCGAAATGCCTTTAGAGAGCACGGGGGAGCCAGCCGGTTCCACCGCCACCACTTTTACCTTGGGGTTTTGGCTTTTTAGGTATTCGCCCACCCCCGTTACCGTGCCGCCGGTGCCCACGCCGGCCACAAAAATATCTACTTTGCCGTCGGTATCATTCCAAATTTCCGGGCCGGTGGTTTGGCGGTGCACGGCGGGGTTGGCGGGGTTGGTAAACTGGCTGGGGATAAAGCTGTTTGGAATGGCCTCCGCCAGCTCCTGCGCCTTGGCAATGGCGCCCTTCATGCCCTTTGCGCCGTCGGTCAGCACCAGCTCGGCGCCGTAGGCTTTGAGCAGGTTGCGCCGCTCTACGCTCATGGTCTCCGGCATGGTGAGAATGATTTTATACCCCCTTGCCGCCGCCACGGCCGCCAGCCCAATGCCGGTATTGCCGCTGGTGGGTTCTATTATAACCGAACCGGGCTTCAGCACGCCTTTGGCTTCCGCATCGTCTACCATGGCTTTGGCAATGCGGTCTTTTACGCTGCCAGCGGGGTTAAAATACTCTAACTTGCCCAGCAGCGGGGTCGGCAGCCCCTTGGCGCGGCTGTAATTGGTGAGCTGCAGCAGCGGCGTGCCGCCGATTAAGTCGGTAATTTTTTCATAGGTTTTCATGTTTCATCGCTCCTTATTTTCATGTAATGTTATTTACGGGTTTTCATGCAGGCAGCGACAACATCGCCCGCGTAACAGGGGAGGATTCATGCGGCCCCGCCTCCTATTCTTCATAAAACCTATCGGATTTATAGGTATTATACGCCCCCGCCCGCCCTTTGTCAACCCCTATTGCGCATTTTTCTAACATTTTTCTTGGCGTTTTTGGTGCGCGAACGGGCGGGGCACCCCAAGCGGAGCGAACGGGGAGGAAAAAGGCCGCGAGCGGGAGGACAAAGGCCGCGAGCGGGGGAAAAAAGGCCGCGAACGGGGAGGAAAAAGGCCCGCGTGCGGGGAAAAAAGACCGCGAACGGAGAGGACAAAGGCCGCGTGCGGGGAAGAAAAAGGCCGCGAGCGGGGGGAAAAGACCCCACCGAGGTACAAATCTACCCCCCGCCCTATTGACAAAGGCGGGGCGGGGGCGTATAATAAACTTACAAAATAGATAGGTTTACTATATAAAACAGTTTGAGTCGCCGGGGGGGAGTGCATGGAGAGTAAAAAAGACATTGACCCGGCAGGGGATGAACGCGCAAGGCACAGCGAAAAAGCCTTTGACCCGGTAAATCAGCTGGCGCAAACGCGCGATTTGCCCGCCGAAGCGTTGCGGCGGCTGCTGGGGAGCGACCAGTGGGACGCCGCCCTTACCGCCGCGGCCGACCGCACGCGCCGGGCGGTGTATGGAGACGAGGTTTACCTGCGCGGGCTGATTGAATTTTCCAACGTTTGCCGCAACAACTGCTATTACTGCGGCATTCGCGCCGGCAACCAAACGGTTAGCCGCTACCGGCTGACTGAGCAGGAGATTCTCGCCTGCTGTGCAGAGGGCTACGCCCTCGGCTTTCGCACCTTTGTGCTGCAAAGCGGCGAAGACCCGGCCTTTACGGACGCCAAAATTTGCCGCATCGTCTCGGCCATACGCGACCGCTTTGCCGACTGCGCCATTACGCTTTCGCTGGGCGAAAAATCAAAAGAAAGCTACCGCGCCTATTTTCGGGCGGGGGCCAACCGCTACCTGCTGCGGCACGAAACGGCAAACGAGGCCCACTACCGGCAGCTCCACCCCCAAACCATGCGTCTGTTCAACCGCAAGCGCTGCCTGTTCGATTTGAAGGAGATTGGCTACCAGGTGGGGTCAGGCTTTATGGTGGGCTCCCCCTACCAAACCACCGACTGCCTGATAGACGACCTGCGCTTTTTGCAGGCGCTCCGGCCGGAGATGATTGGCATTGGGCCCTATTTACCCCACAAAGCTACGCCCTTTGCCGCCTTTCCGCCCGGGTCGCTGGCTTTAACGCTGCGGCTGATTTCTCTGTTGCGCTTGCTCTTCCCCTATGCGCTTATTCCGGCCACCACCGCGCTGGGGACCCTTCACCCGCAGGGGCGGGAGCTGGGGCTTAAAGCGGGCGCCAACGTGGTAATGCCGAACCTTTCTCCGGTTCGCGTGCGCAGGCTGTATGAACTGTACGAAAACAAAATTTGCACCGGCGAAGAGGCGGCCCAATGCCGCGGCTGTTTAGCGCGCCGGGTGGCCGCCGCCGGTTACCGGGTGGTTACGGCGGTGGGGAACGCCAAAAAGGAGACGAACGCACCATGACCATTGCAGAACTTCAGCAAGCCATTTTAACCTTAAAAAAAGAAAAGGACGTTTGCATTCTCGCCCACAGCTACCAGGCGAAAGAAATTATAGTGATTGCCGACTTTACCGGCGACTCGTACGCTTTAAGCGTGCAGGCCAAAAAGGCCCCGCAGGCCACCGTTTTACTGTGCGGCGTGCGGTTTATGGCAGAGACGGTGAAAATCCTTTCGCCCCAAAAAACCGTGCTGTTGGCCAACCCCGCCGCCGGTTGCCCCATGGCCGAGCAAATGGACAAAGAGCTGATAGAGGGGGTAAAGCGGCGCTACCCGGATTATACGGTAGTGGCTTACATCAACACCACCGCCGAGCTCAAAACCGTTTGCGACGTCTGCGTAACGTCTTCCTCCGCTGTCAAAATCGTCAAAAGCGTGCCGGAGAAAAATATTTTGTTTATTCCAGACTGCAATTTGGGCGATTACGTGGCAAAGCAGCTGCCGGAGAAAAATTTGAAGCTGCTGCAGGGCGGCTGCCCCATCCATGCGCGGGTTTCGGCAGAGGAGGTGCGGCAGGCAAAGCGCCGGCACCCCGCCGCCGAGGTGCTGGCGCACCCCGAATGCCGCCCGGAGGTGCTCTCCTTAGCGGATTTTATCGGTTCTACCTCTGCTATCGTAGCGCACGCCCGCGCCTCCCACAACCGGGAGTTCCTGATTGGTACGGAAATCAGCATTGCCCAGCACCTGGCTTTTGACTGCCCGGACAAACGCTTTATTCCCCTTAGCAAAGACTTGATTTGCCCCAACATGAAGGCCACCTCTCTGGCAGACGTTTACCGGGCGGTGGCGGGCAGCGGGGGTGAAGAAATCACCTTAAGCGACGAGACCATTCGCCTGGCCCGCCGCTGCCTTGACCGCATGATAGAACTGGGGTGACCGGTATGGGCGAAAAGGTGCTGGTCGCCATGAGCGGCGGGGTAAACTCCAGCGTGGCGGCCTACCTGTTACAGCGGCAGGGCTACGCCTGCATGGGGGTGACCATGAAGCTGTTTGACAACGAGGCGGCCGGTCTGCCGCAAGAGAGCGGCTGCTGCTCGCTGGAAGACGTAGAGGACGCGCGCAGCGTGGCTTACCGCCTTGGGATTCCTTACTACGTTTTTAACTTTGCCGACTGCTTTCGCGAAATGGTGATGGACCGCTTTGCGGCGGCCTACCAACGGGGCGAGACCCCCAACCCCTGCATAGACTGCAACCGGTTTTTAAAATTTGGGGCGCTCCACCGCCGGGCGCAGGAGCTGGGGGTGGATTTTGTGGCCACCGGCCACTACGCCCGCGTGGAAAAAGACGAAACGAGCGGGCGCTATCTCTTAAAAAAAGCGGTGGACGAAACGAAAGACCAAAGCTACCTGCTCTACGCCATGACCCAGCGGCAGCTGGCGCATACCCTCTTTCCATTGGGGGAGCTGACCAAGCCGCAGGTGCGGCAAATGGCCGCGCAGCAGGGCTTTTGCAATGCGGCCAAGCGCGACAGTCAGGATATTTGCTTTGTGCCGGGCGGCCGGTATGCGGATTTTGTAGAGCGATATACCGGCCGCCGCAGCCCGCCGGGGGATTTTGTAGACGAGGCCGGCCGCCCGCTCGGCCGCCACGCGGGGGTGATTCATTATACCATCGGCCAGCGCAGGGGGCTGGGGCTTGCGGCGGGCGCGCCCCTGTACGTTACCAAAATCGACCCCGCCGCCAATACCGTTACGGTTGGCGGGCGCGAGGCGCTCTACACCGCCGCCCTGACCGCGAAAGAGGTAAACTGGGTAGCCGGGGAACCCCCGCGTTTGCCCCTGCGAGTGGAGGCGAAAATTCGCTACCGCCAAAAAGAGCAATGGGCCACCCTGACCGGGGGCGAGGCTGGCATGGTGACGCTACAGTTTAACGAACCCCAGCGGGCCGTTACCAAAGGGCAGGCGGTGGTGTTTTACAGCGGCGACGTTGTGCTCGGCGGGGGCACCATTGCC
>CANQGN010000001.1 GCA_947623215.1 uncultured Clostridia bacterium | reverse complement strand
GGGCGGCGGCGGTGCTGCTGGTGGCCTCCGGCATTACCGACATGTTAGACGGCTGCATTGCCCGCAAGTTCCATTTAATCTCTGAATTCGGCAAAATTGTAGACCCATTGGCCGACAAATTAACCATGGCGGCGGTGGTGTTTGCGCTGGTGCTGCGCCACCCGGGCATTTGGCCGGTGCTGGTGGTTATGGTGCTCAAAGAGTCCGCCATGGTGGCGGGCGCCCTCATTTTGCTTAAAAAGGGGTCGCGCCCGTCGGAGTCCAAATTTTTCGGCAAGGCGGCCACACTGCTGCTTTACCTTACCTTTTTCGCCGTGATGGCGCAAGACATCGCCTTGAATTTGCTAAAGCGCCCGCTGCTGCCCCGCTGGAGCTTCACCGCCCTTTCGGTGGCCTGCTGCGTTGCCATGCTGCTGGCGCTGCTGCAATATTACCCCATTTTTAAGGGCATTCGCACGGGTGCCTACAACATAGAAACCGAACAGTTTGAAGGAGATTTACCGCAATGACGCCAAAGCTCTGTTCCCGCTGCCATAAGCGCCCGGCCATAGTGTTTATTACCCGGGTAGAGGGCGAAAAAAGCTACCCGGAAGGGCTGTGTTTAAAATGCGCCCGGGAACTCAATATAAAACCGGTAACGGATTTGCTCAACCGCATGAATTTGTCTGACGACGACATTGACGCCGCGTCGGAAGAAATGACCCATATGATGGAGCTTTTTACCGGCGAAGACGACGAGGCCGACGAAAGTGGGGAAGAAGGCTTTACCCCCGGCGGCGCCGCCACCTTTCCCTTTATGCAAAAAATGTTTGGCGGCCCGGCGGGCGAAGCGGAAGCGAACGGCCGGCCAGAGACGAACGACCCCCCCAAGCGCCCCAAAAAAGAGCGCCCCAAAAAAGAACGCCGCCGTAAATACCTGGGCCTTTACTGCACCGACCTGACCGCCCGCGCCCGGGCGGGCGAGCTGGACGCGGTCATCGGCCGTGACCGGGAGCTTTACCGGGTGATTCAAATTTTAAGCCGCCGCTCCAAAAACAACCCCTGCCTCATTGGCGAGCCGGGGGTGGGCAAAACCGCCATTGCAGAGGGGCTGGCCCTGAAAATCGCCGCCGGCGAGGTGCCTGCCAAGCTGGCGGAAAAAGAAATTCATCTGCTGGACATGACGGCTTTGGTGGCCGGTACCCAGTTCCGCGGCCAGTTTGAAAGCCGCATTAAGGGGCTGATAGACGAGGTAAAGGCCGAGGGGAATATTATTCTCTTTATAGACGAGGTGCACTCGCTCGTCGGCACGGGCGACAGCGAAGGGTCTATGAACGCCGCCAACATTTTAAAGCCCGCCCTCTCGCGCGGGGAGGTGCAGGTCATTGGCGCCACCACCTTTACCGAGTACCGCAAGCATATAGAAAAAGACAGTGCGCTGGAACGCCGCTTTCAGCCCGTGCGGGTAGAGGAACCCTCGGTAGAAGAAACGGTAGAAATTTTAAGCGGCATTCGCCGCTATTACGAGGGCTTTCACTCGGTTACCCTGTCGCAGTCTATTTTGCAGCAGGCGGTCACCCTGTCAGAGCGGTATATTCACGACCGCTTTTTGCCCGACAAGGCCCTTGATTTGTTAGACGAAGCCTGCGCCTGCGCCGCGCTGCGCAATCGGGCGGGCGACCGACTGTATGTGCTCAAAAAAGAGATTGCCGACTTGGAGGAGCAGCTGGAGGGCTTGGAGCAGCCCGATGGGGGAGAGCCCACCGATTACGAAAAAATCGCCAACTGCAAAATCTCCCTTTCGCAAAAACTGCAAGAGGCCAACGAGCTGGAGCCCAAGGCCCGCACCCGGGTCACGCGGGACGATTTGGCCCGCGTGGTCGAGCTGTGGACGGGGATTCCCGCCGCCAAAATAGAAGAGGGCGACTTAAAGCGGCTGGCCCATTTAGAAGACCGCCTGCGGGAGAAAATCGTAGGGCAGGACGAAGCGATTGCCCTCGTCTCTATGGCGGTGCGCCGCTCGCGGCTGCAAATCAGCCCCCGCCGCCGCCCGGCCTCCTTTATTTTTGCCGGCCCCACCGGGGTGGGCAAAACGGAGCTGGTAAAAGTGCTGGCGGCCGAGCTTTTCCATTCGCCCGAAACGCTAATTCGGCTGGATATGTCGGAATTTATGGAAAAGCACTCCGTCTCCCGCATCATCGGGTCGCCCCCCGGCTACGTGGGGTACGACGAAGCGGGCCAGCTGACCGAAAAGGTGCGCCGCCGCCCCTACAGCGTGCTGTTGTTTGACGAAATAGAAAAGGCCCACCCGGACGTCATGAACATTTTGCTGCAAATTTTAGACGACGGCCGCATTACCGACGCCCAGGGGCGCAAGGTGAGCTTTGAAAACACCATTTTGGTCATGACCACCAACGCCGGCAGCGCCGGCGGCAGTGCGCTGGGCTTTGGCAAGGACCAAAAGGATTTGTCAGACGAAAAAACCATGAAAGCCCTGCGGGAGTTTTTGCGGCCGGAGTTCATTGGCCGGGTAGACGAGGTGGTCTGCTTCCGCCCGCTGAGCGAAGAGCATTTTTGCCAAATTGCCGTGCTTATGTTGCAGGAGCTGGCCGATTCGCTGGCGGATAAGGGCTATACCTTTGCGTGGGACGACGCGGTGCCCGCCGCTTTGGCCGCCGCGTCTTACGGCCAAAGCCGGGGCGCGCGCGACCTGCGCGGCATGGTGCGCCGCCGGGCAGAGGACCCCGTGGCGCAGGCCATGATAGAGCACGCAGACGAAGAGATTACCGGTTTTATTTTGCATACAACCGGGCCGGAAACGCTGCTGAAAAGCGAGGCGTAAGCCGACCCTCGGCGCCAAAAGGGGGATAAAACGCCATGTCAACCGAGATTTTTGAGCAATATGAATCCAACGTCCGCTCCTACTGCCGCAGCTTTCCCACCGTGTTTCGCACGGCGCGGGGCAGCCGCTTAACCGACGTAAACGGCCGGGAATACCTGGACTTTTTCAGCGGGGCGGGCGGCGTGAATTACGGCCACAATCACCCCCGTATGAAGCAGGCGGTGATCGATTATTTATCGCGCGACGGCATTGTGCACGCGCTGGATATGTACACCGAGCCCAAAGCCCTGTTTTTGCAGCGGCTGCAAACCCTCATTTTACAGCCGAGGGGGTTCAACTATAAGGTGCAGTTTACCGGCCCCACCGGCACCAACGCGGTAGAAGCGGCGTTAAAATTAGCCCGCAAGGCCACCGGCCGCCAGGGCGTGTTTGCCTTAATGGGGGCCTTTCACGGCATGACCGCCGGTGCGCTCGCTCTCACCACCGACCGCGCTTCCCGCGCGGGGGCGGGCGCCCCCTTAAACGGCGTTACCCACATCCCCGCGCCCTATATGTTCCCGGGGCTGGATACGCTGGACTATATGGAGCGGCTGCTGACCGACGACCACGCGGGGGTAGAAAAGCCCGCCGCCGTGGTGGTAGAGGCCGTGCAGGCCGACGGCGGCATTTACCCCCTGCCGGCCGACTATTTGCAGGGGCTGCGGGCGCTGTGCGACCGCCACGGGCTGCTGCTGATTGTAGACGATATTCAGGCCGGGTGCGGGCGCTGCGGCAACTTTTTCTCGTTTGAGCACGCCGGTATTCAGCCGGACATGGTCACCCTTTCAAAATCCATTGGCGGCATGGGTATGCCCATGGCCCTGCTGCTGATGAAGCCGTCGCTCGACCTCTGGTCGCCCGGCGAGCACACCGGCACCTTTCGCGGCAACCAGCTCTCGCTCGTGGCGGCCGCCGAGGCGCTGCAAGTGTTTGTAGACGAACAAATTGACCGGCAGGTGGCCGAAAAAGAGGCCATTGTGGCGGACTTTTTAGAGCAAACCGTCCGCCCGCTGCACCCCGGCATTCAAATTCGCGGGGTGGGGCTGCTGTGGGGGGTCGACCTCACCGCTTTGGGGGGCGACGCCGTCTCTCGCCGGGTGATGGGCCGCTGCTTTGAAAAGGGCCTGATTTTAGAGCGGGTAGGCCGCGACAATGCGGTACTCAAGCTCATGCCGCCGCTGGTAATAAAGCCGGATGAGCTCCGCCGCGGCCTTGGCATATTGGCCGAGGCGCTGCGGGAAGAACTGGCCGACAGCCAACAGGAAGGAGGCAGCGAACAATGAAACGAACGATTGGTTTTGCCCTTGTCGCCGCGCTGGCGCTCGCCCTCGTCGGCTGCGCGGGGGGGAGCGCTACCCCCAGCGACCCGCCGGCTTCTATTCCCTCCGCCTTTTTGTCAGAACCCTCCGCCCCGCCGGCGCCCGTGGTTCCCTCCTCCGGCGACGACGAGTCGCCCGTTTCCTCCGCCCCTCTTACCTACAGCGAGTTAACGAACGAGGACCCGGCCCTAACGGCCAAGGGCGACCCGCCCCTAACCCGCGACTTGCAGCTGCTTTACGAGCGGGCGTATGACTTTACCCGCGCCTTTAACCTTTGCCTCTTTCAGGTGAACGAAAACGCCTCTGTGGTGATAAACGGCATGACCTACCACCCCATTTCTGACCCCCGCTTTTCTTCCATAGAAGCGCTGCGCGCCGAGCTGGAGCAGGTGTTTACCGCCTCTTTTGTGGCGGAGTCGCTGCTGGGGCAAGACAGCTGCGTGCAGGCAGACGAAGCGGGCAACGCCTGTTTGCTTGAAGCCTCCGGCACCGAAAACGCCGACTACGCCGGGCACGTGTTTGTGGTAAACAGCCGCACCCCCAGCCGCATTTCGCTCACCGCCACCGTGTATTATGCCGAGGGTGGGTACGAGGGCGAGCCCTTTTACACCGCCCCCGCTGACCCCGAGCGCTATACCACCCAAACCTACGATTTTTCGCTGGTAAACACGGCGGACGGCTGGCGGTTCGACTCCTTCGCTTTTTTACAGGCTTAACGCAAAACAAAGGAAAAACCGAAAGCGGCTGACCAAAACGCCGCTTTCGGTTTTTGTAAAGGGGAGGCAGGGCAACCATGCTCTACTGTATGGCGACCGACAAACTGAACGAAAACAACCCCGCCTACGCCCCGCTGCTTTCGGCGGTGCGGCGGCAAAAACTGGCGGCGCTAAAAAACCCGCAGCAGCGGCGGGCCTCGCTTGCCGCCGAGCTGCTGCTTTGCTATGCCCTTCACTTAGAAGCGCCGGGGCAGCCGCTGCCCCCCGCCTACACCCTGCAAAAGGGGGGGAAACCGGTGCCTGTGGGGGCGGGGCCGGCCTTCAGTTTGTCTCACTCCGGCCGGTATACCGTTTGCCTGCTCGCCGACCGCCCCGTGGGGGTAGACATGCAGCGCCAAACGGCGGCGGGGGGAGAAGCCGCCCTACAGCGCGGGCTTACCCCGCTGCAAACCTCTCTATTGCAAGAGCTCCCCCCCGCCCGGCGAAGAGCCCGGCTGTTTGACTGGTGGACCCTGCGCGAGGCGGCGGTCAAATGCGCCGGTTCGGGCGATTTGCGCCGCCCGGTGGCCTTTGAACCGGTAGCAGAAAACGGCCGCCTGCTTTACCGGCTGGGGGAGTGGCGGCTGGCCAATTACGACTCCCTGCCGGGCTACAGCCTGGGGGTGTGCACGGCGGGGGCGCTGCCCAACCGGGTGCTGATTGTATCGGTGGGAGAACTCGACCGGCGGCTGCTGGGGTAATTTTTTTGCCGCCCCCTCTTGACAAGCGCCGCCGGGTGTGCTATCATAGCGCCGTGAAAATGAAAAAACATCGGGGGAGCCCCCTCTTTGGGTGGGGGCTGAGAGGAAGCGTGCGCTTCGACCCCTTGAACCTGATACGGTTAGTACCGGCGCAGGGAGTATGAATACCGAACCGCCCCCTTTGCGGTTCGCAGCAGCTCTCCGCCGTCAGGCGGGTTTTTTATTTTCCGGCAAAATCGGCTTCGGCCAAAGAAAAGAGGAAAAAACACCATGAAAGCAAGCGTTGCCATTCAGGTATTGCCCAAAGTGGACTCTACCGAAGAAACCCTGCGGATTGTCGATACCGTTATCGACTACATTCGCTCTACCGGGCTGACCTATTACGTAGGCCCCTTTGAAACCACCATAGAGGGCGAAGATTACCGCGAGCTTATGGAAATTGTCGTCCGCTGCCAGGAGATAGCGGTAGAAGCCGGTGCGCCGTCGGTAAGCGCCTACGTAAAAATCGCCTACCGCCCGGGCGGAGATTTGTTGACGATTGATGAAAAAACAGCGAAATTTCACTAACGTTTTCCCCCCGCTGCTGGCCTTACTGCTGCTGCTGGCGGTGTGGTACGCCCTTACCGCCTCCGGCCGGGTGGGGGCTTACATGCTGCCCTCCCCCACCGCGGTGGCGGCGGCGCTGGTCTCACAGGCAGGCTACCTGTGGCAGGGGGCCAAAGTAACGCTGTGGGAGGCCTTTTGCGGCCTTGGCATCGGCATACTCATCGCCGTGGTCGCCGCCACGGTTATGGACGCCGCCGGTTTTTTGCGCCGGGCGGTCTACCCGTTGCTGGTGGTGTCGCAAACCGTGCCCACCATTGCCATTGCCCCCCTGCTGGTGCTGTGGATGGGCTTTGGCACCGCCCCCAAAATTGCGCTGGTGGCCCTTACCACCTTTTTTCCCATTTCTATGGGGCTGCTTACCGGCTTTGCCGCCGCCGATCCGGACCAAATGAACCTGCTGCGGGCCATGGGAGCGGGGCGCCGCCAAATTTTCTTTCACGTAAAGTGGCCGGGCGCGCTGCCCCACTTTTTTTCGGGGCTTAAAATTTCCGCCTCTTACGCCGTGGTGGGGGCGGTGGTGGCCGAGTGGCTGGGGGGCGACTCCGGCCTTGGCATGTACATGACCCGCGTGCGCAAAGCCTATCAAACCGATAAGGTCTTTGCCGTGATTATCGTTATCGTCGCCGTCAGCCTGCTGCTGATGCTGGCGGTTCATGTGGTGACCCGGCTTTCCATGCCATGGGAGGCCGTGGCCCAAAATGAAAAAAAGGAGAAAAAAGCTTCATGAAAACCCTGCACCGTTTGGGGGCCGCGCTGCTGTGCGCCGCCCTGCTCTTATCCCTTTGCGCCTGCGGCGGCAACGCCGCTACCCCCACCGATTCCTTAGCCAAGGTTTCGCTTTGTTTAGACTTTACCCCCAACACCAACCACACCGGCTTTTACGTGGCCCAGCAGTTGGGCTATTACAAAGAGGCCGGGCTGGAGGTTACCATTCAGTCCCCGCCGGAGGACGGCGCCGCCGCTTTGTGCGCCGCCGGGCAGGTAGACTTTGCCATTAGCGCGCAGGACACCCTGGCCGCCGCCTGGGCAAGCGACGAGCCCATGCCCATTACCACCGTGGCGGCGCTTATTCAGCACAACACCTCCGGCATTATCTCCCGCAAGGGCGAGGGCATGGATCGCCCGGCCGGCATGACCGGTCACACCTACTCTACCTGGGAGTCCCCCATTGAGCAGGCTATGCTGAAAAAGCTGGTAAACGACGACGGCGGCGACTGGGACAAGGTGAAGCTGATTTACAACAACATTACCGACGAAGCCGCCGCGCTGGCCGCCCGCCAGACCGACGCCATTTGGGTGTTTGAGGGCTGGGGCTGCATTTCCGCCGGGCTGCAGGGGCTGGCGTATGATTACATTGACTTTGGCAAGGTAGACCCGGTGTTTGACTACTACACCCCCGTGCTGTTTGCCAACAACGCCTTTTTAGAGCAGCACGCCGAGGTGGCGAAGGCTTTTTTGGCGGCCACGGCCAAGGGCTACCGCTACGCGGTAGATAATCCGGAAGAGGCGGCGGACATGCTGATAGCGGGCGATACCACCGGTTCGCTCACCGGCGCCAAAGAGCTGGTGCTGGCCAGCCAAAAGTTCCTTTCGGGCGAATACATGCGAGGCTGCGACCGCTGGGGTTACATAGACCCCGCCCGCTGGAACGCCTTTTACACCTGGCTGAACGACAACAACCTGACCGCGGTAAAGCTGGCCGAAAACACCGGCTTTACCAACGACTATCTGCCGCAGTAGCGGGGGCGGTACCATGGGGGAGCTTTCGGCACAAGCCATTTGCAAGGCCTTTGGCGAAAAACAGGTGCTCGACCGGGTGTCGTTTACCCTGCGCGAGGGCGAAATTGTGGCGCTGCTGGGGGTGAGCGGCGTGGGCAAATCCACCCTTTTTCACATTCTGGCGGGGCTTTCGTCGCCCGACTCCGGCGCCGTGCTGTTAAACGGCGAAGAGGTAACCGGCAAGGCCGGGCGGGTGAGCTACATGCAGCAAAAGGATTTGCTGCTGCCGCATAAAAAAATTGTAGATAACGTCACCCTGCCGCTGGTGCTGGGCGGCATGAAAAAAAGCGAAGCCCGCGCCATTGGCCGCCAAAAGTTAGAGGAATTCGGCCTTGCCGGTACGGCCGAAAAGTACCCGGCCCAGCTTTCGGGCGGTATGCGCCAGCGGGCGGCCTTTTTGCGCACCTGCCTGTTTGGCGGCGAGGCCGATTTGCTGGACGAACCCTTCAGCGCACTGGACGCCATAACCAAGCGCCAAATGCACGTGTGGTTTTTAGAGCGCATGGAGCAGCTGCGCCACAGCGTGATGTTTATCACCCACGACGTGGACGAAGCCATTTTTCTGGCCGACCGGGTGCTCATTCTCGCCGGGCGGCCGGGGCGCATTGCGCTGGAGCTGCCGGTAGAGGCCCCCCGCCCGCGCGACACGCTGTTTACCGCCTCCGAGCGCTTTATGGAGGTGAAACGCCGGGTGCTCTCCGCGCTCTCGCAGCCCGAGATTGCCTGAGCCGGGCGACGCCCCGACAAAAGGAAAGGTTCCGCTAAACCGACAACCCCCCTGCCCGCAGCAAGAAGCCGCGATAAGGGGGGTGTTTTGGTTTGCTTTAGGATGTGGGGTTTGGCGTTTTTTCACCGTTCGGTCGGCCGCTCTCCCCCGGCGGGGGGAACGGGCAGCCCAAATTTGGCAAGCGGAATATACTCAAAGTAATACTGGCACCGCACGCTGATGATGTAGTCGAGCACGTCTTTGTAGCTTTCGTCCCGAAACCAGTTGCTGAGCAAATATACGTACTCCACGTCTATATTGGCCGGGGCAAGGAGCTTTTGATATTGCTTTTTCTTAAAATCACAGGTTTGCAGCTTTTCGTCTACCGACCCCCTGACCTGCTGAAACTTACATTCAATTACAAACAGCGTGTTGTGGGTCACAACGTACAGGCAATGGTCGGGAAAAAGCTGTTTGGAAATACATTTGGTCCAGTCGATGCCCAATTCTTCCAAGAAATCATAAAATCCGTGCTTTTTAAAAACGCGCGCCACCTGCTCGTTGTTGTAAAATACTTTGTCGCCCCGCACCTCGTACCCTTTTTGCCGCTTTAAAAAGCTCGCCAGGTCGGTTTTTCCCTCAAACGCAAGGCCGGTTTTGGTATTGCCGCCACCTTTTCCTCCCTTTATCATGCTGCTTCCTCTCCTTAAAAGTTGGATATAATCAGTTCGTTAATTTTGCCGCGTGCCCTGCTGTTGCTGTTTATCATGCGGTTGGCGCTCACGCGGCAGATGGTGTGCCCCGCGTACAGTTCCTCAAAAAAGCGGTCGGATTCGTCTGCGTTTTGCGGGTCAGAATTGCTCACCACAATTTTGGCGCCCCGCCCGCTCAGCTCATTGACAAAGGCCGCCAGCTCCCGCTGCTTGGCGTCGCCAAAGGCGCTTTCGGTATAGGCGGTAAAGCAGGCGGTTTGGGTAATCGGCCGATAGGGCGGGTCAAAATAGACAAAGGTGCGGCGGTCGATGAATGCGGCGGAACGCTTGTAGTCCCCCTGCACCATTTGCACGTTTTTCAGCTTTTCCGCCGCCGCCCGCAGGTTGGCCTCGTCGCAAATCAACGGGGCTTTGTAAGAACCAATGGGCACGTTAAACTGCCCTTTTCGGTTTACCCGGTAGAGGCCGTTAAAGCAGGTTTTGTTTAAAAAAATCATCAGGGCGGCCTGCGTTAGGGCGGCGTTTTTTTCGCCTGCTTCCGCCGGTCGGTTAAACTGGTCGCGCTTTTCGGTATAATAGCGCCGTCTCCCCTCCGCATCCAGCGGCAGATAGTCGGCTTCATACCCGGCGAGCAGCTGAATTAACGCGTTTGATTCGTCCCGTACCATGCGGTAGGCGTTTATCAGCCGGGCGTTGACGTCGCTAATGTAGACCGCCTCCAGGTCAAAGCGACCCAGTATATCAAACAGCACCGCCCCGCCGCCCACAAAGGGTTCGGCGTATTTGGTTATTTTACCGGCCGCAAAGGGGTAGTATTTTTCCAGTTCGGGCAGCAGCTGCCCTTTGCCGCCCGCCCATTTTAAAAAGGGCCTTACGGTTTTGCCAGTTGGCTGGGCATAGCGGGTCATTCGCCCGTCCGGCGGCTTTTTTGCCGTAACGGGCAGCACCCACGTGTGCCCCACCAGCGCCGCCTCGGCAATGCGGCGCTCGGCGCAAAGCAGGGCCACCCGCCGTGGCGAAACGCCCCATTTTTCCGCGGCTTCTTTGGCAGACATAAACTCCATTCGGCGCACCTCCGGCTGTGATATGGTTCTATTATATTCTAAATCGCGAACAATAGCAATACCATTTTTAAAAAAGCCTTGCGCGGCGGGGGAAAATCGGTATAATGGAAGGGGAAAAAGGGAAAACCCGCCGGTTGGGCGGCATTTATTCCGGGTTGGCGGCAAGCGAGGCGAGCAACATGCACGATATTTGGAACCCCTGGCACGGCTGCGTAAAGTGCAGCGAGGGCTGCCGGCACTGCTACATGTATTTTCTCGACCGGCAGCGCGAGCGAAACGGCGCCGATATTTACAAAACCAGGGCCGGCTTTACCTACCCCCTGCAAAAAAAACGGGGCGGCGGTTACAAAATCCAAAGCGGCGAGATGATTCGCGTTTGCATGACCTCCGACTTCTTTTTGGAAGAGGCGGACGAGTGGCGGCCGGACGCCTGGGAGATGATGCGGCAGCGTAGCGACGTAAAATTCTTTTTGCTCACCAAACGCCCCCAGCGGGTAAAAGACTGCCTGCCGCCCGACTGGGGCGACGGGTGGGAGAATATTGCCTTCAACGTTACCTGCGAAAACCAGCGCCGGGCAGACGAGCGCATTCCCCTGCTGCTGGAATTGCCCTTTAAGCATAAAGGTGTCATGTGCGCCCCCTTTCTCGGGCCGGTCAGCATAGAACCATACCTCGCGAGCGGGCAGATAGAGCAGGTGGTTTGCGGCGGCGAGAATTACGACGGCGCAAGGCCCTGCCATTTTGACTGGGTAACGGCCCTGCGGGCGGAATGCGCGGCGCACAACGTGACCTTTTGTTTTATAGAGACGGGCAGCGTGTTTGTAAAAGACGGCAAGCGGTATGATTTGCCAAATAAGCAAATACAAAGCGAAATGGCCTATAAATCCGGCATGTACTACGCGGGTCGGCCGGTAGTCTGGAAGTTGACCGACCGCTTTGGCTTGGCCATACCGGAAGAAGCCCTTTACCGGCCGCATTTTCGGCAAAATTGCGCCCGCTGCGGCAGCAAACCCATTTGCAACGGCTGCTCCGACTGCGGCCGCTGCGACAAATAAAGATAGATAAAGAAAGATAAAGACAAACAAAACAGCTGCCGGATTACCGCCCCCGGCAGCTGTTTTTCCATTTTGTAGGGTAAGTCGCAAATCAGTAGACGTTGTCCGCTAACCGCCATGCGCCGTTTTCTTTTTGAATGGAGCGTGCAAAGGTTTCGGTTGCATCCGCTTTTCAATTTTTTAACGTAGTCATTTTAGCAACGGGCGCAGTTTTTCAGCAAGAATGGCCCGGTTTTTGTTTTTTAATTCGCATTCCCACACGCGAATGACCGTCCAGCCGCGATTTTTAAAATATGCCGTCACTTCTTTATCATGCAACATATTCCATTCGCGCTTTTTTTGCCAATATTCGGAATGGTCGGAAGGATGCGTATTTCTGCAATCGTGGCCGTGCCAAAAGCAACCGTCTACAAAAACCGCCGTTTTTTGCTTGTGAAACACAAAATCCGGGCGCCCTTTTACGGGATAGTTTCGCCGCCAGCCGGTTATGCCGTTAGCTTTCAACCATTTTATAAGCGCCAGTTCGGTTGTTTTATTGTTTTTCGAGCGGATGCTGCGCATAATGGCGGAGCGTTTTTGCGCGTCAAATACATCAGCCATATCTAATTATTCGTCGCAAATTTTGCCATCGTTTTGTCGGAAATCAATTTGCTTACGTCCTCGCCGAGATGTTCCGTGATGATATCGTCAAAGTCAGCGTAATCTACTTCTCTTACGTCGTGAAAAATATGGTTGTAAAGATATTCGGCAAAGGTGCTTGCCAAAATAATGACAATGGGAGCTCCTTTTATATCCCTTTTGGCTGCGGGTACGTAGCGCGGCGTAATAACAATGGTATACGCGCCGCCGATTTCTTCCCGGTGTTCCCGCAGTCTGCCGACGTTTATGCCGCTTAGCTTGTTTGCGGTAGACTTGGATTCAACGGCAAATTTCTTCCGTTTTGGCAAGTACAAACACTCAATATCCGTATGCCCCGCGCCGCCTATTCGTTTGGTTTCTACGTTATAAAACATGCGAAAGCCCTCGTCCAGCACTTCTTCAAACAAATAAGCGGTCTCGTTGTCGGGGTTGTTTGCGTATTTTTCAATCAGCTTCGGCAGCTCTAACAACGACGACAGCGCGACGGTTTCGCCGATTTCGTTCATTAACTCCGGCGGATAAAAGCTGTAGATTTCTTTTACAACGTCTAACGTCATTCTTTCGGGATCGTCTAACTTTAACGGGGGCTGCGCATAAGAATATCTGTTTAACAGCAATTGCACAAACTCTTTTACGGCATTGTTTAACGAAACGTAGCCGTTTCTTGCGGTTCGGCCGGTCGGCTTGCTGCGGCTGCCCGGCTTTGCGGGGTGATACAGCTTGCAAATGGGGTCGCCTTTCGTTCGGTCTAAAATGCCGACGGAAGACAATAGCTTGCAGGCGTAATACTCCCATTCGTAAACGGCGTTTACGTAGGCGTGCTCGTCCTCTTGATAGAGCTTTGCAATTTCTTCATCGGACTTTTCTCTTAATTCCAGTATTTTTTTAACCAATTCTTCATACTGCTCGTCGTTAATAGAACGAACAAAAGCGACAAGCAATGCGTATTCGGAATAATACAGCCTTCCGTTTAACCGCTCGTCCGTCAGCAATTGAAAAATGAGCCGAAAGGGATAGAGCTGAAACCGCTTGTCGGTTCCGCTTGCCGGGTGTTGAAACTGCACGGCGTAGAGCATGGTTGTAAATATTTTTCTCAGATTATCCTCGTTGTTGATATGCTTTAAAAACAAATTGCCCAGCGGGCTGAAGATAAACCGCTTGCCCGCCGCGTCGTCTTCATATCCAAACATATAGAACTCTAACGTATTGATTCTGTGGTCGATCGAATCAAGCGGCTTTTTGTCGGGGTTTCTGGCTTTGTAAAGATTCAGGGCGGCCAGCCGCTCCTGCATTCTTTCGCGTTCTGCTTCCGAAATATCCGCTTGGCAGCTGTTTTTTACGTCCAATGCAACGGCTTTTATGAGTTCATAGCTTGAAGTATGCTTGTATAAAATCCATTTATCTCTTTCTACCGTTCTCGGCATAACGTCGCCTACTTTCCTATGGTTTCCAGTACCTTCATCATCAGCTTGGGCGGAATTGACTCGCCGATGACCGTTCTGATGAAGGTATCGGTCGAACCGTCCGGGAAATCAATATCCTGCGGGATGGACGAGACGATAAACGTCTCCAGCAAAGTAAGAACTCTCGCGTCGGAATAGGTTCCGTCCGGCAGCAACCGCCCTGGATGCACGTTGTTGTGCGAACTCATGCTGCCGCTAAAGGTTGTTCTGGCGGGGCAGGGCTGATCCCAGTCCATTCGTTTAAAGGTATTATGAAATCCTTTAATTCGCGTTCCGTCTTCTTTTTTAGGGTAATATACTTCGTTTGCAATCGCGCTTTTGCCCGTTGGGGTATGTTTAAGAGCCAAAACGGCGCGTTCGTTGTGCCGCTTTGCAAAATGCCAGGGAATATCCGACGATTCGCCCGATTCCAAAGACGGCAAAGACCCGATAGCTTCCCGCAGCGTGATTTCCGGTTCCTCCGACGGCCACGGCCATTTTTTGTTTGGCTTATACATCTTAACGATTGCGCGGGGGCGAGATTGACAAATACCGTAATCCTTTGCGTTTAATACTCTTGCTTCAATGACGTATCGTGTTGAATATTTTTGTTTTAAAATTTCTTCCAGCCGAAAGGTATCGTCGGCATAGGGAAATACCATATCCAAAAAGGTCGGAACGTTTTCAATTAAAACGTAATCAAAGTCGCAGCGGTCTACAATATCCAACGCCGAAAGAATAAGATAATTTCGTTTGTCTTTTTGGTAATGGATTTGTTTTTTGTTTTTTCCCAGCGTGCTCAGGCCCTGGCAGGGGGGCGTCGCAATCAACAGTTTAGCGCCGGTTTGTTTTGCCGCCGCAACAATCTGCTCCTGCGTTTCGTTTGCCCTAATATCGCCGCAGTACATGGCCGCATCGGGGAAAAAATGCGAGTAGCATTCCGCCCGCTTGGGCAAAAGCTCGTTGGCGGCTACCACCTGTACGTTCGCATTGTTCAGCAGCAGCTCGCCTATTCCGGCGCTGGAAAAAAGAGAAATCGCCTTTATTGCGTCCATTATAAAATCCCTCTTACCATTTCTTTGAGCATAAGCGGCGGAATCGACTCGCCTATACATTGCCTGATTAACAATTCGGGCGTATCGTCCGGAATGTTCCAGTTGGCGGGCAGCGAGTCGAGCAGCATCAATTCCAGGGGGGTTAATACGCGGGCGTCGGAATAGGTGCCGTCGGGCAGCAGCCTGCCGGGGTGCACGTTTCGTTGAGAAGCAATGCAGTCGTTTCGTATGGTAATGGTCGGCGCGGGCGCGTCCCACCGCATTCTGCGATAGGAGGAATTGTATCCTTTTATGCGCGTTCCGTCTTTTTTTTGAGGATAGTAGACCGGATTGGAAAAAGCGGATTGCCCCGTAGGCGTGTGCTTCATCCACAAGACGTTTTCTTTTGTGTGGTTACGCGCAAAATGCCACCGAATATCCGACTTTTCACCCGCTTCTAAAGAGGGCAAATGCCCTATGGCCTGTTCAACCGTTATCTTTTCCGCCTTTTTGGGGGGCCAATTCCATACGGTTCCGGGCTTGTGCATTTTAATAATCGCTCTCAGCCTTGTTTGGGGAACGCCGTAGTCGGCCGAATCTACAACGTCGCTGTCGATGACGTAGTCGTCGCCGAATTCGTGCTGCAATATTTCAAGCACCGTTCGGTATTTTGCGTCATACGCCAATTGTAATTTTAAAAGAGCGGGAACGTTTTCAATCAGCACGTAGGTGGGGTCGGTCAATTGAATCGCCTTTACCACGTAGGTGATTAAATAGTTGCGCTTGTCCGACTCCATGGTTTTTTGGCAACGGTTTTTCCCCGCCACGCTCATGCCCTGGCAGGGCGGCGATGCTAAAAGAAAATCGACTTTTGGGGGGCAGGAACGCACGATTTGCTGAAAAACGGATTCGTCCGTAATATCACCGCAAACGACGGTTGTTTCCGGGTGAACGGCTTGATATAAGTTCGCTCTGCGCTCGAGTAATTCGTTGGCGACGACAACGTCGACGCCAATATCCCGAAAATACGTTTCGCCGATTCCCGCGCCGGAAAAAAGGGAAAGGCACTTCAGCGTAGTACAGCTCATAATACAACGTCCATTATCTCGCCAATGTTGCATTGCAGGGCAAGACAGATTTTAATCATTACCGACATGGAGACGGGTTCGTTGTTCGTCAATTTCGACATGGTGGTAGAACCGACCCCCGCCGCGTTTTTTAAGTCCTTCTTTTTCATTTTACAGTCGATGAGCTTTTTCCACAATTTGTCGTATGAGACCAATGAAAACACCTCTTGCAGCCTGATTGCCCGTTGCCGTGCCGATATCTCGTTGCTCAGCGCCGAAATATCGGCGTTTTTATTATACCGAAGCGCCCGTCGTTTGTCAACCGCTATGAGTCCCAAAAAGGGGACTGGCGCGTTTTTGCGGCGTAAAACGCCGCGCGCAACGGATGAAACGGGCTGCGCGCGGCGCTCATTTTGCGGTTTTCAACGCGCCCTTGGGGGCTCAATCCTTTTACTCAAACGCAAAGGGCAGTTCGTCCGGGTAGGGGAGGGCGGCGGGGCGGTTATAGGAAATGTCCTCAACGCCCAAATAGCGCAAAACCTCCGCAATGGCTTTGCCGTAGTGGCCGAAGGCCACGGCGCCGTGGTGCGGAAAATGCTTTGCGATGAGCACGTGGCGGTAAAAGCGCCCCATCTCCGGTATGGCGAACACGCCAATGCCGCCGAACGAGCGGGTGGGCACCTGTAGCACCTCGCCCTGCGCAATGTACGAGCGCAGCGTGCCCTCGCTGTCGCATTGCAGGCGAAAGAGGGTAACGTCGCCCGGGGCAATGTCGCCCTCCAGCGTGCCGCGGCTGATGTCCGGCTGGCTGCCGGCGGGTTCCAGCACCCGGTGCTGAATGAGCTGGTATTTGATGGCCCGCTCGCTGCACATTTTACAGCTGGGGGTGTTGCCGCAGTGAAAGCCCATAAAGAGGTCGGTGAGTTTGTATATGCCGGCGGGCCGAATGGCAGCCTCATACATATCCTGCGGCACGGAATTGTTAATATCCAAAATGGTGACGGCGTCTTCGCTTACGCAGGCGCCGATGTATTCGCTCAGCGCACCGTAAATATCGACCTCGCAGGCCACCGGTATGCCCCGCGCGGCCAGCCGGGCGTTGACGTAGCAGGGTTCAAACCCAAATTGGCTGGGGAAGGCGGGCCAGCACTTGTTGGCAAAGGCCACATAGCCTCTGTTGCCCTTGTGCTCGTTTGCCCAGTCCAGCAGCGTCAGCTCGTACTGGGCCATGCGCTCGTTTAGGTCGGGGTAATAGCGCCCTTCGCCCATTTCTGCCGCCATGTCCCGCATGACCGCCGGAATGCGGGGGTCGCCCTGGTGGGCTTTGTAGGCGACCAGTAAATCCAGCTCGCTGTTTTCTTCTATTTCTACCCCCAGCTCATACAGCCCCTTTATGGGGGCGTTGCAGGCAAAAAAGTCCTGCGGGCGGGGGCCGAAGGAGAGGATTTTCAGCCCGCTTAGGCCAATCATCGCCCGGGTGACGGGCACAAAGCGGGCAATCATGGTTGCGACTTCCTCCGCCGTGCCCACGGGGTAGTCGGGAATATACGCCCGCAGCCGCCGCAGCCCCAAATTGTAAGAGCAGTTGAGCATACCGCAGTAGGCGTCGCCCCGGCCGTTTATCAGGTCGGCCGCGCTTTCTTCGGCGGCGGCCACAAACATGCAGGGGCCGTGAAACTGCTTCGCCAGCAGGGTTTCGGGGGTTTCGGGGCCAAAATTGCCCAAAAACACCACCAGCGCGTTGCAGCCGGCGCGGGCGACGTCTGCTACCGCCTTTTGCATATCCGCTTCGTTTTCTACCGTTACCGGGCACTCATACAGCTCGCCGGGGTAGGCCGCCGCCACCGCATGGCGGCGTGTTTCGCTTAAAGCCACGGGAAAACAGTCGCGCGATACCGCAACCAGGCCCAGTTTCACTTCCGGAATGTTTTGGAATGTCATTTACGCTTCCTCCTTATAAAAATATTTTAGCGCGGGGTATAGGGTGCGGAATTTGGCATACTTTTGCCGGTAAATGGCCGCAATAGAGGCGCTGGGCTGAGCGGTTTTTACAATGGCCGGGCGCACCAGAGGCTGGAAGCCCGCCGCCCCGGCCGCCAAAACGGCGGCGCCCAGCGCGGGGCCTTCGCTTTGTATCACGCTGATTTCCGTTTCCAGCACGTTGGCGAGAATATGCACCCACAGCTCGCTTTTGGCCCCGCCGCCGCAAACGGTGGCGGCTTGAATGCCACCGGGAATCAGCCGAACGCAGTCTTTTATGGCAAACGAAACCCCCTCTAACAGGGCGGTTTGCAGCTCTGCCCGCCCCGTGCTGAGCGACAGCCCCACAAACCCGCCGCGCACCGCCGCGTCGTTATGCGGGCAGCGCTCGCCCGCAAGGTAGGGCATAAAGTAAACGGAGCCGCTCGCCCGCTGCTCGGTGAGTGCCGGGGCGTATTTGGTATAGTCGGCAGTCTCAAAAACGGTTTCGACCAGCCATTTGTTGGCGCTGGCGGCCGAGAGAATGCAGCCCATTAGGTGGTACTTGCCGTTGGCATGGCAAAAAGAGTGCAACGCGGGGTTCTCTGGCTTTACAAATTCGTCGGTCGGCACAAACACCGTGCCGCTGGTGCCGAGCGAAAGGTTGCACTGCCCGGCGCGCACGGTGGCGGTGCCAATAGCCGCGGCGGCGTTGTCGCCCGCGCCGGCGCAAACGAGTACGCCTTCTCCCAGCCCCAGCTCCGGCTTTAGGGTGCCAATGGGGGCCGCGCTTTCATAAACGGGGGGCAGCAGTTCGGGCGAAAGGCCGCAAATTTGCAGCATTTCAGCCGACCAGCGGCGGTGTGAAACGTCAAACAGCAGCGTACCGGAGGCGTCGCTTACGTCCGTCGCCCAAACGCCGGTGAGCATGTAGTTAACGTAATCCTTCGGCAGGCAAATTTTGGCGCACCGGGCAAAATGCTGTGGTTCGTGCTCTTTTACCCACAGCAGCTTGGTGGCGGTAAACCCCGCAAAGGCAATGTTGCCGGTCAGCCGCTGCAAGGTTGTTTTTCCCACCGTTTGGTTTAAGTAGTCGGTTTGCTTGCCGGTGCGGGCGTCGTTCCACAGTATGGCCGGGCGTATTACGCGGTTCTGTTCGTCCAGCATCACCAGCCCGTGCATTTGGCCGCCCACCCCCACCGCCGCCACCGCGCCGGGGGCGAGGCCTGCCGTGAGCTCGTGCAGCCCCTCTTTTACCGCCCGCCACCAGTCGGCGGGGTTTTGCTCGCTTTTGCCGTCTGCCGAAAAGTCGAGCGGGTACGACCGGGTAGTTTGCCGCACCGGGTGCATGTGTTCGTCGGTCAACAGCAGTTTGACCGACGAGGTGCCAAGGTCAATGCCGATAAAATACATACGCTTTCCCTCCCTTGTTTTTTACACTTCCGCCGTTAAACAATGACTGTGCAGCAGCCGTTCGCTGGTTTTGTCCGGCGCGTGGCCGCCGGCAAACAGGGTAATGCCGCCGTTGGGGTTTACCCGGCGGCCGTCTGCCAGCACGGCCTTTAGCCAGTAGCGGTCTATGGCGGCTTCCACCCGCCTCGCTTCGCCCGGCTGCAACGTTACCGGCGCCAGCGCACAAAGCTGAAAATGCGGGGTGGTGGTGCGGCTGTCGGTATAGCGGGCGTAAAGCTGCACCGTTTCGCGGGCGGGCATGTCGCCTGTGTTTTGCACCGTAACCGCCACGGCGATTTCTTCTTCACTGCGGCGGAGAATTTGAAACTCGCTGTAGTGAAATTTGGCGTAAGAAAGCCCGTAGCCGAAGGGGTAAAGCGGTTCTTCCGTAAGGTAGCGGTAGGTGCGCCCCGCCATGGCGTAGTTTGTCATGGGCGGCAGGGGAGAGTCTGCCCGGTAAAAGGTAATCGGCAGCCTGCCGGAGGGAGAAAACTGCCCCGCCAGCAGCCCGGCCACCGCCAGCCCGCCCAGCGCCCCGGGGTACCAGCCGTGTACAATGGCCTTGGCGTGGCGGCGCACCTTTTCGCCCAAATCTACCCCGCTGCCGGCAAGGGTGACCACAATCAGGTTTTCGCACACGTCGCACAGCGCCTCCGCCAGCTTGCGCTGGGGGGCGGGCAGCAGCAGGGTTTTGCGGTCGCCGTGGTCGGAGTAGTCGGTTTCGTCGCCGGTGTCTTCTCCCTCTAAATGGCGATTGAGTCCCAGGCAGAGCAGCGTTACCTCCGCGTGGGCGGCGGCGGCCATGGCCTCGCTTTCAAGGTCGGTAAAGCCCTCTTCGCGGTGGCGGGGGTCAGAATCTGCCTGGCAGCCGTCCGCCACCAGAATCTCGCTGGCCCCGAACACCCGGCGCATCCCCTCCGCTAAGGGAATATATTCGTCCGCATGGCCGTAGTAGTTGCCCTCCAGCGGCAGGGTAGAAAGGGCATGGGGGCCAATCACGGCGACGCTTCCCGCTTTGGCCGGGTCAAGCGGCAAAAAGTCCGCTTCGTTTTTTAAGAGCACCAAGCTTTGCTGCGCCGCCTGTAAATTCAGGCCTTTGTGGGCCTTGCAGCAAAGGGTCTGGTAGGGTATGTCGGCATAAGGGCGGGGCTGCTCAAACTCGCCCAGCAGCGCCCGAATGGTAAACAGCCGCTCGGCCGCCCGGGTTAAGTCGTCGTCGGTTATTAAGTCGGCCTCATAGGCTTCCGTTAAATGGGCGTAGGCTTCGCCGCAGTTTAAGTCGCACCCCGCCCGCAGCGCCGCCGCGGCGGCGTGGGGCAAATCTTCCGCATAGCCGTGGGGGCCGGCAATGTCGGCAATGGCCCCGCAGTCTGAGACAAAATACCCCTTAAACTGCCACTGCTCCCGCAAAATTGCCGCTATCAGCGGTTCGCTGGCGCAGCAGGGCTTGCCGTTGGTGCGGTTGTAGGCCCCCATGACCCCCGCCACCCCGGCTTTTTTAACCGCCTGCTCAAAGGCCGGCAAATAGGTCTCAAACAAATCTTTTTGGCTGACCTCGGCGTTAAAGGAGTGCCGCAGCTTTTCGGGGCCGGAGTGCACCGCAAAATGCTTGGCGCAGGCGGCGGCTTTGTAAAAGTCGCCCTCGCCCTGCAAGCCGGTAATGTAGGCGCATCCCAGCGTGGCGGTAAGGTAGGGGTCTTCGCCAAAGGTCTCCTGTCCTCTGCCCCAGCGGGGGTCGCGAAAAATGTTGATGTTGGGCGACCAGTAGGTAAGCCCCTTGTAAATGCCCCGGTCGCCGTAGGCCACGCTGGCGTTGTATTTGGCCCGGGCTTCGTCCCCAATGGCGCCCGCCACCGCCCCCACCAGCGCGGGGTGAAAGGTAGCCGCCAGCCCAATGGTTTGGGGAAAAACGGTGGCCACCCCCGCCCGTGCCACGCCGTGGCAGGCCTCGTTCCACCAGTTGTACTCGTGTATGCCAAGCCGGGGAATAGCCTCCGCCTGGTATTGCAGCTGGGCGATTTTTTCTTCCGCCGTCATTTGCGCAACCAGCGCTGCCGCCGTTTTGCGCGCCGCTGAAAGGTTCATTGTAAACCGCTCCTTTTCGCCCGGCCGTATTCGCCCGGCCGGTTTGGGAATAGGGAAACCGTTGGGAGTCTTTTCGGTTTTTTAGAATTCCTCATTTTCTATTATAGCTTCAAGTTGCCGCAAAAACAAGCGCTTTTACACCAGCTTTTCTTTGTGTTATTTTCTTCATCCGATTTTCTATGGCGAAAAGCATTGCAATTATCGCAAAATGAGTGGTGCCGAGTGGTTTGCATTTTACAATTCAGTCCGGCAAGTCACTTCCCTTATGTTCGCCGGAGAGATAATCTTTTACGCACGCCAGCCATTCCGTTTCGTCAATGCTTGCAAACGCTTTGCTGACCGCTGCATTCTCCAGCGAAGCTACATATTTTACAGCAATCCCATAGCTGTTTTCAATCGTGATTGGCGAAGTGATCGCTTCGCAAAAACGAAGGTAAACAGTTGGATTAGCAGAACCGATATCGGTAAACAAAAATGGGTTAGCACTGCTTAAAAATTCCCCAAGTTCAGAGTTATGCGTTTCATCCCACTCTGCATCAAGAACATAAAAAATCATACAGTATAATTCGAATTGATTCATTTCATCTTTCTCCTCCGTTTTACAGGGTTGTTGTTTAAGCCTGTTTCACTGTTCCAAGGTCGTGGAGATGTATTTCTGCCGCCCTCGTTGATTGTTCCATTTTGGTACCTGACCCAGCTTTGAGAACCATCATTATTTAATTCTGCGTTCCAAGAATTTCCGTATTTGTCTTTCCCAATAAACTTACTACTATCGTTTGCAAGATTAGTAAGCAACTTTCGATTAGCAGGTGTGTCGGTTAGGTGCCCGTCTTTTCCGGAGAAAATATGTTTAATCTGGGCATCGTTTTTAGGTAAGGATTGTTTTTCTTCACTCTGCTGTTGAGCACCTTTCGTACCGTTTCCAAATCCTCCATGAAATCCAGTCCCCATTAAACGTTCACCGCCTTTCGGTGAGCGATCATATAGTCGCTGTCAAACTGAATGATACGAATTCCCGCTTTACGGTACTCGTCAAAAATGGCATCCGGAGCGGTACCGTAAACGAGAATCGTCTGCGGTCGGAGTTTCTTTACCGTATAGTCAAGTCCTTGCTTGAAGAACTCCCGTTCACGGACGAGCTTGACACAACCGTGTGAGCCGACTGCGATGGTGCTTTTTCTTGGAACGCCCGCACAGCAAAGGTCGTAGGTGCGTTCGTCACTCCACCGAACATTTACGATGACCGGAACGCCGTTTTCCTGCAGCCAATGACCGATTGCCCGGCTTCGGTATGTGTTCCACTGCTGCATCACGAGCGGCATATCACGGTACAAACTGAAATCCGGGGTGATAACACCCTTGTACTTTTGGAGGATTGGCAGATACTTGTTCGGCTTGTTCCACAAGCGTTCAAAGTTGGCATCGTCCTCGTAAAAATGTACCCACTGATCGTAGTCGCTTCCCATAACCGCTTTCGAGAAAGAGACGAGCCGCTCGGGCAGGGCGCTTTCGGGATCGATTCGGGGAATTTCAAGATCGGCGTCGAACTGCGCATTTTTTACTAAAAATGCGTGAAAAACGTCTTTGCACCCACTTCGAGTGCAATTTACTTTAGACATAATATTATGCTCTCCTATAAAGTTAATATTTTTTTAAAAATCTCTTGAAAAACTTCCTCGGATGTGGCATAATATTAGTACCACTTAATAGGATGCTCGCATCCGAAGAAATGCGCTTTATAAATTGCTGCTAACAATTTGTAAGGCGTTTTTCTTTTTCTAAAAAACAATCAATTTTCATCACCTTCCTTTTATTAGGCAACATCGAACAGATTTAGCAGAACGATCTCATAATCTGTATACTTTGGCGAGCCATACTGTAGCCACTTCTTATAGTAGGAATGTGCATAACAAGCTGCCTCAAAGCTTACGCCAAAGATTTCTGCTATATCTGTTGGGTTGTCTATTTTCAATTTATGAACAAGGATAGGAGGAACAAGTGCGTACTTTGCAAAAAAATTAACCTCCTTTTCAGCTAGTTCACTATCTTCACTATGATCCAAAACAATATGACCAATTTCATGCATAATGGTATTGTTGATTCGGCCATAATCTTTCCTATCGTTATAGTAAATGTACCATTCACCCATATTTTTCTCCACTGAAAAACCGTCGTTGCTCTTTTTTAATAAAAGCCATTGCTTGCTTTCAGGAATTGCTGAGTATGGAACAATCTTAACTCCCATTTTTGTTGCCAGTTCAAACCCATTGACCGGCACGCAGCAAACCCCGAACTTAACAAACAAATTGACTACGATTTGCTTTATTTCTTCATATCGTGTATGTGATATAGAAATCCCCAATTTTACTCCTCCCCAAACAATGCATTAATCAACTCTTTTTTTTCCTGTTCGGTCATTGACGAAGCATTTCTTGCAATTAAACGCCGGATTTTAGAATGATTGAAAGCTTCACTTTCAATACCGAGTAAATAGTCCGATGTAGTGTGAAGGGCAGTGGCAATATTCGCTAATACATCGGGCTTTGGTTCTCGATCCCCGGAGATATATCTGGATATGACAGCTTCTGTTAGTCCAATTCGTCCAGCCAATTCTTTTTGTGTCATTCCGCGTTTTTGCAAAGATTCAGATATTCGCAAACCTAAATCCTTTCCCATAGTAATCCTCCTTAAAGCGCTATCATTTTTGGTATCCAACCATAAATATATCAGATAATTGCCAGTTTGTCAAGTCTAATTGCCAAAAAATTACTCAATTTTTTGAAGGAGTTAAAGTCGAAGCATTTTTGTTTTACTGAGATATATTTCGAACATATATTGCGAAATAATTCCAAAAAAATAAATCGCCCGAAAGCCCGGCATTCATGCGGGTTTTCGGGCACATCTAAGCCACAAGATACTATTCCCCTCACGTTTCAACCCATTTCATTTCGTAAAAAGGTTCCGCTATCCCGGCGACAAAGCTCCATTGCCGCTGCATGTATTGGTGTAGTGGGTTTGCTCTTTCTTTGTAATCGGCATACGCCGCTTCCAAATCAGCAAAGCTGTGCAGGATTGCTTGCAACCGTTTTCCCCTCGCTGCACCGATTTTTGTGAACGGTTCGCCGCGTACAGGGCCGCTTTATGCTTCGGTGGTGAAGTGCAGGGCTTTTATACTGCCCCAGGCATCCAGCGTATCGTTCGGGGTCATGGTATAGGCAAAATCGGCGGGTCGCTCCCGCCCTCCGCCGCTCAGCGAAAGGGCGCCGCCCGCTCCCGCCTGGTAGGTCAGGCGGTTTTGGCGCAGGGTTTCAATATGCAGCGTGGGCATGTCCGGCCAGCAGTCTTTTGAAACGTCCCGCCTAAAATTCTCTATGGTTAAATCTTCTATGGAGTGCTCCAAATCAATGAGGCCGTTTACGTACCGGCCCCGGCAATAATCCTGCCAATTGTCGCGCGGCAGGCCGTAGAGCAGGCGGTGATATACGCAAAAATCGCTTAGCCGCACCCGGCGTATGTTGCCCGCGCCAAAATAGTCCGGCGTGTGGTAGCGCGGTTCGGTGCGCAAATAGGGCGTTATCTCCAGCTGTACCGCCAAATACGAGCAGCCGCCCCGCACGTGCGATACGGCTATATCCTCCAGCGGCTCTTTGTCAGAGAGTAGGCAATACAATCAGGGTACAACGTGTTTTTGGGGGAGTGCCCGCCGCGCCTGCTTCGTTCTGTGCTTTTGCCATACGGCAAGTATGGCTGCAAGCGCACGCCTAGCAGTCATCGACGGGCGCTCTCCCCAAAAATCTTCGACCTGCCGCGTGCGCGATTTTTTGACTTTGCAAGGCGGCAGGCCGCAGGAATACTAACGTATTTCAAGGCCGACAACAAAGCCTATCGGGAAATCGCGCCGCGTCAGGCGCATTGTACCCTGATTGTATTGCCTATCCTTTTGAATAACAACAACGACATTTGCACTGATTTCATTACCATTTTTACCAATCAGTTTGGTATCAAAGCGGAACTCCGTCAATAAAAATTGTTGAATAATCCAGTTCATTTTCACGAATAGGAATCTTCCAACCATTTTCTATCATTGTATTTAGAAAATGCGAATTCAGCAAAAGGTGATAATTCTTTACATAATACGATAACGCTTCCGACCATGCCCACTTTCCGTCAGTAAGAATAGACGGTGATCCTGCATTTCCTTTGCTTTCGTCGATAACATCCCGAACAACTCCGGGCGAGACGATAAGGGGAAGTCCGCTATCCAAGTAAGCGCATATTTTATCAATAGGGTAATCAGTATTCTTATTGATAAAATCTTTTATTGACAAATCGTCAGGTCTACCGTCAGGCATTTCCCTAAAGTAACCAGTACTTATTAAGTTCATAATCATTCCCTCGTTTTCTTGGGAAAATAGGAAATCCATTTTCCAGTATCTGTTCTTGCGTTAGGTCCGATAGTAATTCTGCCATTTGGATGAATCCAAACTGTATCACTTGGTGCGGTAACTTTTCGACCTAATTTATTTGCTAAATTTTGCGCAAAGCCGTTTACTTCTTTACCTGTTTCGCATGAAATCAAACGTACTGGCTCATTCCCAACCGGTTCAGCAAATCGCATTATAAGCCGTTCAGTCGCTCCGTTTCGTAGTCTTCCACAATGAACGAACCGTCATTGATCTCGTCAAGCCGGGCAACAATTTTTCGGATCAATTCAAGCATAATATCCTTATCTTTTTTCTCTTGCTCATGATTAAACCAACACGGTTGATCGTGAGAATTAAACTCATAATATGAGCTAAACAACTGCCCAGCTTGTCTATTGAGTTCTTTTAATATAAGATCATGATCGATCAGTTCAATGCCCATTAAAGATTCTCCGGTTTCGATGTCACTAATCCAAATAGGACCTTGTAAATAATCGAGCTGAATTTTTACAATTCTCTTTGCGCCGTTCATTTCTTATACCTCCTGATAAGCTTATATGCTATCGTCTCGTCAATTGGATATGCCGAAACAATAAAACCGTTTTCCCCTCGCTGCACCGATTTTTGTGAACGGTTCGCCGCGTACAGGGCCGCTTTATGCTTCGGTGGTGAAGTGCAGGGCTTTTATACTGCCCCAGGCATCCAGCGTATCGTTCGGGGTCATGGTATAGGCAAAATCGGCGGGTCGCTCCCGCCCTCCGCCGCTCAGCGAAAGGGCGCCGCCCGCTCCCGCCTGGTAGGTCAGGCGGTTTTGGCGCAGGGTTTCAATATGCAGCGTGGGCATGTCCGGCCAGCAGTCTTTTGAAACGTCCCGCCTAAAATTCTCTATGGTTAAATCTTCTATGGAGTGCTCCAAATCAATGAGGCCGTTTACGTACCGGCCCCGGCAATAATCCTGCCAATTGTCGCGCGGCAGGCCGTAGAGCAGGCGGTGATATACGCAAAAATCGCTTAGCCGCACCCGGCGTATGTTGCCCGCGCCAAAATAGTCCGGCGTGTGGTAGCGCGGTTCGGTGCGCAAATAGGGCGTTATCTCCAGCTGTACCGCCAAATACGAGCAGCCGCCCCGCACGTGCGATACGGCTATATCCTCCAGCGGCTCTTTGTCAGAGAGTAGGCAATACAATCAGGGTACAACGTGTTTTTGGGGGAGTGCCCGCCGCGCCTGCT